>BNUD01000008.1 GCA_025997095.1 Betaproteobacteria bacterium
TTGACCAGATAGGGCGCCAAACACTTCCATTCCGCTTCTGTCAGATCGCTTGGGTACATTATCTTCTTCACATCAACTGTAATGTCCCTCTACAGCATTTTTCGTGCCAATTTCTAAAACAGCTTCTTAGGTATCAGGTCGCTGATAAAGCTGTACAAGTTGTTTCGCAGGGGCGACATTTTGAATCTGCCAAGTTCGCATCCGCCTGGGAGCGCCGGCGTCCCCGCCGGCGGGTTTGGTTCCGCACGAAAAATCTTAAAACCGCCGGCGGGGACGCCGGCGCTCCCAGATTGTTTTGAGCAGGCTTTCAAGGGCATAACCGCCTCGTCCACATTCCGAAAACCCCTGCGTTTTCTGGTGAAAGGCGCGTAAAATCGCGTCTTTCTTTTTCACGCAAATTTTTATCGGCAAGGGGTTTTTATGACGATCAAGTCGGACAGGTGGATACGCCGCATGGCGGCGGAGCATGGCATGATTGCGCCGTTTGAGCCGGAACTGGTGCGCGTGGCGGACGGGCAGAAAATTGTTTCTTACGGGACGTCCAGTTACGGGTACGACATCCGTTGCGCGCCGGAGTTCAAGGTGTTTACCAACATCAATTCCACGGTCGTCGACCCCAAGGCTTTCGACCCGAAATCCTTTGTCGAAGTCGAGGCGGATGTCTGCATCATCCCGCCCAATTCCTTCGCGCTGGCGCGCACCATCGAGTATTTCCGCATTCCCCGCAATGTGCTCACCATTTGTCTGGGCAAGAGCACCTACGCCCGCTGCGGCATCATCGTCAATGTGACGCCCTTCGAGCCGGAGTGGGAGGGCTATGTGACGCTGGAATTTTCCAACACCACGCCGCTGCCCGCCAAAATCTACGCGGGCGAAGGCTGCGCCCAGGTGCTGTTCTTCGAGTCCGACGAGGTGTGCGAAACTTCGTACAAGGATAGAGGCGGCAAATATCAGGGGCAGGTGGGCGTGACCTTGCCGAAAATCTGAAGTCGGGCACATGATTAAATCCGGCGAAGCCGACGACGACAGTCCCCTTGCCGAACTGCTTGACCTCATCGAGGAAAAGTCAGCGGTCGTCGTGACGGCGGTCGGTCATCTTGAAACGCGGATCGGCAAGGTGGATGCGTGATGAGCGAAAACAAAATTTCCGATTTCGGCGGCGCGGCCACAATACTCAAAGACGCGATTGTCCGCTCGCGTTATCAGGCGGCAAAACTCGTCAACAAAGAACTGCTTGGCTTGTACTACGCCGTCGGCAGGTACGTTTCTGATAACTCACGCTGCGGTTATTGGGGCAAGGGCGCGATTAAGCAAATTTCTGATAATTTACAGCGTGAATTGCCGGGACTTCGCGGATTTGGCGAAGTATCTTTGAAAAAGATGCGCCTGTTTTACGAGGCATGGCAGCCGATTTTTACAAATCGTCCATTGGCAATGGACGATTTGGCTGAACACGGGAAAACCGCAAATCGTCATTTGACAAATGACGATTTGCACATTGACGTAAATACGGCAACTGTACTTGATTTGAGGCTTTTGGAACGGCATATAATCGACTTTGCTGTATCCGGTTACTCCTCCGGTATGTTTTTCAGCGTCGGCTTTTCTCACCATTCCGAGATACTGGCAAAAGAGAAATCTTTAGAGGGCAGACTGTTCTACATTGCGCGCTGCGCCGCCGGGTTTTGGACGGTAGATAGTTTGAAATCATACCTGCGTGGGAAACTGTATGCAAAGACCGGGGGAATGCCGAACAATTTTTTACAGACATTACCCGAACCTGCACAAGCAAGCCGCGCCATTCGAGCCTTCAGGGAGGAATACTTTCTCGATTTTATCAACATTGAAGATGAAATCGACCCTGACGAGCGGGTTTTTGAACGGAACATCGTGACCAACATCAAGCAGTTTATATTGTCATTCGGTAACAAATTTTGTTTTATTGGCAATCAATATCGTGTCATCGTTGACAAAAAAGAATTTTTCATCGACCTGCTCTTTTTCAATCGTGAGTTACATTGCCTGGTCGCGGTGGAGTTAAAGCGAGGCGAGTTCAAGCCCGCGCACCTGGGGCAACTCAACTTCTACCTTTCCGCGCTCGATGAATATGTCCGGCAACCCGATGAAGCGCCATCAATCGGTATTATTTTGTGCAAGGAAGCGAGCCGAAATATCGTCGAGTTCGCTGTGCGCGACTATACCAAACCGATGGGCGTTGCGACCTATCGAACACGGAACGAAATGCCGGAAACGTGGCAAAAAGCTTTGCCTGACTTTGACGATATGAGGAAGCTGCTCGAAGCCGCCTCCGATGAAAATGGGGCGGATGAATGAACACGAAACAACTTCGGCAAAAAACCCCCGATCTCGCCATTCGCGGCAAACATATGCGTTTTCTACACGCGCGTTCTCTGGCAAAATGCTGTTCTTTCGTCAGCGTCGATTAAAAAGTCGTATTTTTCAAGGAACTTTCATGCGTTTTCATTTTCCGGTCATCATCATTGACGAAGATTTTCGTTCTGAAAATACTTCCGGGTTTGGCATTCGGGTTTTGGCGGATGCGATTGAGAAGGAGGGCATGGAGGTGCTGGGTGTGACCAGCTACGGCGACCTGACTTCGTTCGCGCAGCAGCAGAGCCGGGGTTCGGCCTTTATCCTTTCCATTGACGATGAGGAACTCTTGCAGGAACCGGAGAAAACCATCGCGGAGCTACGCGCTTTCGTGCAGGAAATCCGCCTGCGGAATACCGACATTCCCATTTTTCTGCACGGCGAAACCCGTACTTCGCGCCACATTCCCAACGATGTGCTGCGCGAGTTGCACGGCTTCATCCACATGTACGAGGATACGCCGGAGTTTATCGCCCGCTATGTGGTGCGCGAGGCGAAGACCTATCTGGATTCTCTGGCGCCGCCTTTTTTCCGGGCGTTGACGCACTATGCCGCCGATGGTTCCTATTCCTGGCACTGCCCCGGTCATTCGGGGGGCGTGGCGTTTTTGAAGAGTCCGGTCGGGCAGATGTTCCATCAGTTTTTTGGCGAAAACATGCTGCGCGCCGATGTCTGCAACGCCGTGGAAGAATTGGGGCAACTGCTCGACCACACCGGCCCGGTCGCCGCCTCCGAACGTAACGCGGCGCGGATTTTCAACTGCGACCACCTGTATTTCGTCACCAACGGCACATCGACTTCCAACAAGATTGTCTGGAATTCCACCGTCGCGTCCGGCGACATCGTGATTGTCGACCGCAACTGCCACAAATCCATTTTGCATTCCATCATGATGACCGGCGCGATTCCGGTATTTCTGATGCCCACGCGCAACCATTACGGCATCATCGGCCCGATTCCCAAGGAAGAATTCAAATGGGAAAACATCGAAAAGAAAATCGCCGCGCATCCCTTCGCCCGCGCAGCCAAAGGCAAGCCGCGTGTGCTTACCATCACCCAATCCACCTATGACGGCATTCTTTACAACGTGGAAGCCATCAAGGCGGAACTCGATGGCAAGGTAGAAACCCTGCATTTTGACGAAGCCTGGTTGCCCCATGCCGCGTTCCATGAGTTTTACGGCGACTACCACGCCATTGGCGCTGACCGCCCGCGTTGTCAGGAATCCATGGTGTTCGCCACGCAATCCACGCACAAGCTGCTGGCGGGGCTGTCGCAAGCCTCGCAAATTCTGGTGCAGGACGCCGAGCGCAACAAGCTCGACCGCAATGTGTTTAACGAAGCCTATCTGATGCACACCTCGACCTCACCGCAATACGCGATTATCGCCTCCTGCGATGTGGCGGCGGCGATGATGGAAGCCCCCGGCGGCACGGCGCTGGTGGAAGAATCCATTGCCGAGGCGCTGAATTTTCGTCGCGCCATGCGCAAGGTTGAGCAGGAATGGGGCGCGCACTGGTGGTTCAAGGTCTGGGGGCCGGACGATCTTTCCGAAGAAGGCATTGAAGACCGCGCAGCCTGGATGCTGAAACCCGGCGAACGCTGGCACGGCTTCGGCAACCTTGCCGAAGGCTTCAACATGCTGGATCCCATCAAGGCGACGGTCATCACGCCGGGGCTGGACGTGTCCGGGGAATTCGCGGAACGCGGCATTCCCGCCGCCATCGTCACCAAATATCTGGCGGAACACGGCGTGATCGTGGAAAAGTGCGGGCTGTACTCCTTTTTTATCATGTTCACCATCGGCATCACCAAGGGGCGCTGGAATACGCTGGTGACGGCGTTGCAACAGTTCAAGGACGATTACGACCGAAACCAGCCCCTCTGGAAAGTGCTGCCCGAATTCGTTGCCAAATACCCGCGCTATGAACGGGTGGGTTTGAAAGACCTCTGCAAACAGATTCACGCCGTTTACAAACAAAACGACGTGGCGCGGTTGACCACGGAAATGTACTTGTCCAGCATGGAACCCGCCATGCGCCCCGCCGACGCCTTTGCCAAAATGGCGCACCGCGAAATCGAACGCCTGCCCATCAGCGATCTGGAAGGTCGCGTGACCGCCGTCCTGCTCACTCCCTATCCGCCGGGCATTCCGCTCCTGATTCCGGGCGAACGCTTCAATCGCACCATCGTCCGCTATCTGGAATTCGCCCGCGACTTCAACCTGGCTTATCCGGGCTTTGAAACCGATGTGCACGGATTGGTGAAGGGCGAGGATGGACGCTATTACGTGGATTGCGTGGTTTAGTCAGGAATCAGAGGTCAGGGATCAGGGATCAAAACCGGCAATTGGACGGCTACGTAACCGGCAATTGGACGCTTTACAAACCGGCAATTGGACGGTAGTGTACCCGGCAAATGGTCAACTCTGTTTCTACCTATTCCCGCCGCTTGATCGACAGTCTGCATACCGCTCTGGCAGACACGCCGGTGGTATGTCTGCTGGGCGCGCGTCAGTGCGGCAAAACCACGCTGGCGCGGACGCTGGTGCCGGAATATGCCTATTTCAGCTTCGATGACGACGCGACCCTGAACTTTGCCCGTACTGACCCGACAGGCTTTGTCACCGCCTTGCCCGCCAAGGCGGTGCTGGACGAAGTGCAGCGCGTGCCGGAACTGTTACGCGCCCTCAAGCTGGCGGTGGATGCCGACCGCAGAGCGGGGCGTTTTGTCCTGACAGGCTCCGCCAACCTGCTGCTGTTACCGAATCTGGGCGACTCTTTGGCGGGGCGCATGGAGGTGTTGTATCTGCAACCCTTATCGGCGGCGGAACTGGCGCATCAACCGGGGCGTTTTTTGTCCGATTTGTTGGAAAACCGTCTGAAGGCGGAACTGCGACCAACGGCAACACTTGCGCCGGATACGGTGCCGCAACGCTTGTTGGCAGGCGGTTTTCCCGAAGCGGTGGCGCGGATGCCGACCCGCGCCCGCGCCTGGCATCGCGCTTATGTCCGCACGCTGGTGGAACGCGACGCGCGCGATGTGGCACGGCTGCGCGACGCCAGCGCGCTGGCGCGGCTGCTGGAATTGCTGGCACTCCGCACAGGCGAATTGATCAACGTGTCCAGTCTGGGCAATGAATTGAACCTGCGGCGTGAAACCGTGGATCACTATCTGGATGTGGGCGAGCGTCTGTTCCTGTTGCGCCGCTTGCCGCCCTGGCATCGCAACGAGGCAAAACGCCTCATCAAAACGCCCAAGCTGCATTTTGTCGACAGCGGTCTGGCCGCCACACTGGCCGGGCTGCACGCAGAAGACTGGAACACGCGCCGTGAGCGCTTCGGTCATCTGCTGGAATCCTGGGTGGTGCAACAAATCATGACCCAGGCAGGCTGGACAGACCCGGATCTGCATTTCTGGCACTATCGGGACAAAGAGCAGGTGGAAGTCGATCTGGTCATCACGCGGGGCAGACAGACCTGGGGCGTGGAAGTGAAATCCGCCATGACCGTACTCCCCGGCGACGGGCGCGGGCTGCGCCATCTGGCGCTACAGTGCGGCACGGATTATTGCGGCGGCGTGCTCTTGTATGCAGGGAGCAGCGCATGGGCGCTGGAAGGAACCCATAATACCTTTGCCGTGCCGCTGGCGTGGCTATGGGACAGGTAATTCCGGTTCGCATGAGAAACGAGGCGCGCTTTCGGTTTTTACGTAGGGGCGCGCATATAGCGTCCGTGTTGGAGACCGCGCGGACGGAACCACGGACGCTATATGCGCGCCCCTACGTGATGGCAATGGATGTGAGCCAGGTTAAGTTAATCTGCTCTAATGCGGATCGGAATAAACCTGCAACGAACTGTGGAACAGATTTTTAAACCATCGAAAGGATTCATCACATGAAAATGAACACCGTACCCGCCGCGCATGGCAAAGACTGGATAACGCAAGGCTTTGCCTTGTTTCGGCAACATGCCAAAACCATTGTGCTGTATGTTTTTCTGTATTTGCTGGTCATCGCTCCGTTTGGTATTGCGCCTCAATTTCTGCCATTGTTGGTGGGCGTGCCGATCATCATTATTCTGTATCTGGTGGGACCTGCGCTGATTGTGGGTCTTCTTGGCATTTACCGCGCGCTGGATCAGGGGCAACCGGCTTCCCTGGGCGTTTTTCTGCAACCGTTCAAGACCCGGCTTGCGCCGCTATGCGCTCTGGGCGCGCTTTACACGCTGGCAATAGCGGTTGTGCTCGTTATCGGCGCGGGCATTTTCGTGGTGACGGCGGGCGGGGATTTGCAGCGATTGTTGCAGGTGTTTGTGGCGTCCATGAACGATACCCTGACCCTTGCCGATGCCGAATATCTCCTGAGCGTATTGCTGGGGCTGATGTTCACCGAGCTGGTTGTATTGTCGCTCATGCTGCCCCTGTTCATGGCGTACTACTTTGCGCCGTTGCTGGTGGCATGGGATAACGTATCGGTCGTCAAAGCGGTGGTGTTCAGTTTTGTCGCCTGCCTGAAAAACTGGCGTCCTTTCCTGCTGTTCAGCCTGCTCCTGATGGTCGGCAGCATGATGGTGGCGACGGTGGTGGCGACCCTCATCGTGATGCTCGTCCTTGCCCTGCCCAAAACGCTGGCGCTCCTGATTGCCGGGGTGCTTTACCTCGCCATGATTGCGCTGCTCCTGTCCCTTTGCTTCGCTTTTTATTACGTGAGCTACAAGGATATTTTCACGCCGGACGAAGCGTGATTGGGTAGGGGCGGTTCGTGTTTATTCGTTTGTCTTGCGCCGCTCGTAAGTCACAAACGCAAACGCGATGCCTTTTTCGCTGAGTTGTTGTTCCCGCGCCACTTCCTGCCATTCGGCGCTGGAGAAGGCGGGGAACCAGGCGTCGCCTGCGACGTCCATGTCCACTTCAGTCAGCAGCAGGCGGTCGGCGTGGGGCAGGGCGAGGGCGTAGAGTTGTTCGCCGCCGATGATGAAGGCGTTGTTGGCGGTGAGTTCCAGCGCGGCGGGCAGGGAAGTGGCGAGGGTCGCGCCGCTGGCGGGATAATCGGGCTGACGACTGATGACGATGTTTACGCGTCCGGGCAGGGGGCGGAAGGTGTCTGGCAGGGATTCCCAGGTTTTTCTGCCCATGATGACGGGATTGCCGCGTGTGACTTCCCGAAAATGTCGCATGTCTTCCGGCAGATGCCAGGGCAGACGATTGTCTATGCCGATGACGCGATTTCTGGCGACGGCGGCGATGAGGGTGAGCATTTTGGGCATGGCTTATTTCTTCAAGGCGGCGAGCAGACCACGGGTGGAGGCGTCCAGCGTATCGGCTCGGTGCGCGGGGTCATTGTTCAGGCAGGGCAACAGGCGTTTCGCCATTTGCTTGCCCAGTTCCACGCCCCACTGGTCGAAGGCGTTGACGTTCCAGAGTACGCTTTGGCAAAACACCTTGTGCTCAAAGAGCGCCAGCAGTTGCCCCAGCGTGTGCGGCGTCAGGCGTTCCAGCAGCAGGGTGGTGGAAGGCTGGTTGCCGGGGAAGGTGCGGTAG
The DNA here is from genome assembly GCA_025997095.1 of Betaproteobacteria bacterium. Classification (GTDB taxonomy): domain Bacteria; phylum Pseudomonadota; class Gammaproteobacteria; order Burkholderiales; family Rhodocyclaceae; genus Azovibrio. Next base: position 7,933 of record BNUD01000008.1, read on the forward strand.
GGCAGCAGGTCTTCCCCGATGCCGCTGGCGCGGGCTTCTTCTGCGGTCTGTCCGAAGGCGAGGGCGGCGGATTGGGCAAGACCGTTGGCGAGCAGGTGGGCGTGATTTTCGTATCCGGGCAGGGGGAAATCCGCGTGTTTCAAGAGGATGAAATCGCAGGGGATGGGTTGCCCGCCTTGATGCAGAAGCTGGAAAAAGGAATGTTGCCCATTGGTGCCGGAGCTGCCCCAGAGAATCGGGCAACTTTTCAGGGTAAGGGGTTTGCCCTGTCGGTCGACGGATTTGCCGGTGCTTTCCATTTCCAGTTGTTGCAGATAGGCGGGGAACAGTTCCAGCGACTGGCTGTAGGGAAAAATGCCGTGGCTGGCGGCGCCGATGAAATTGACATTCCAGATGTCGAGCAACGCCAGCGTCAGCGGCAGGTTTTGCGGCGCGGGGGCGTGGATGAAATGCTCATCCATCACATGCGCTCCGGCGAGCAGCGCCTCGAAATTGTGAAAGCCCACCGCCAGCGCGATGGACAAGCCGACCGACGACCACAGGGAAAAACGTCCGCCCACCCAGTCGCGGAAGGCAAACACCTGTTCTGCCGGAATGCCGAATGCCGCCGCCGCTGGCAGATTGCTGGAAACGGCGACGAAATGGCGGGCGATGGCATCCTCGCGGTTTTTGCCGGTGAGGGACGCGGGCAGGCTGCTTTCAATCCAGTCACGCGCCATGCGGGCGTTGGATAGGGTTTCCAGCGTGCCGAAGGTCTTGCTGGCGACGATGAACAGGGTGCTGCGCGGATTTAAGCGGGCGAGCAGCGGGGCGAGGTCGGCGCTGTCCATGTTGGAGACGAAATGCACGCGCAGGTCGGGTTGCTGATAGGCGGCGAGCGCGCGCACCGCCATGCGCGGCCCCAGGTCGGAACCGCCGATGCCGAGATTGACCACATCGGTCATGTGCGCCTTGCTGCCGTGGCTGTGCCAGTTGCCGGAATGAACGGCGGTGCAGAATTCCCACATCCGCGTTAGATTCTGCGCGACTTCGCGGGTGATTTCGGGGGCGTGGGCAGCGTGAGGAAGATTCAGCGGCTCGCGCAACGCCATGTGCAGCGCGGCGCGGTTTTCTGTGTGATTGATGGCTTCCCCCGCGCACATCCGCCGCCGCCAGCCTTCCACATCGCGCGCTTTGGCGAGGGCGTGCAGCAGTTTCAAGGTTTCAGGCGTGATGCGTTGCTTGGAAAAATCCAGCAGGATGTCGCCCGCGACGAGGGAAAAATCCTCAAAGCGCGAGGGATGTTCGGCAAACAGCGCGCGCAGATGTTCAGGTTTGATGTCTTCGGCGTGGGCGGCGAGGGCGCGCAGCGCCAGATCGGCAGGAGCATGTTCGGTCGTCATAGGCGTGAGCATAACGGTTAAACATCTTGGGCGCATCCCCACTTTACTTCCTCGCCCACAAGGGGCTGAGGATTACCCACAATTTCATGCGGATGCCCCAAACTAGCGAATGCAGGGCAACCGCGTCGCTACGCTCGCGGGGGTTTGGGTTTGTCATCAGTCTGGGCGCGCTCGGAGAGCACGCCCTACCTAATTCTGATACCTGTTACCTGACCCCTGATCCCCGAACCCTATACCGCCACCGGCGCGGCAATATGCGGATGCGGGTCGTAATCTTCCAGCGTGAAATCTTCATAACGGAAGGCGAACAAATCGGTGATGTCGGGATTCAGCCGCATCTGCGGCAGGGCGCGCGGTTCGCGGGTCAGTTGCAGCTTTGCCTGCTCGAAATGGTTGCTGTACAGGTGCGCGTCACCGAAGGTATGCACGAATTCGCCGGGCTGGTAGCCGCAGACCTGGGCGAGCATCCGGGTGAGCAGGGCGTAGGAGGCGATATTGAAGGGCACGCCCAGAAAAATGTCGGCGCTGCGCTGGTACAACTGGCAGGAAAGTTTGCCGTCGCCAACGTAAAACTGGGTCAGGCAATGGCAGGGCGGCAGCGCCATGCGTTCCACTTCGGCGGGATTCCACGCCGTGACCAGATGACGGCGGGAATCGGGGTTGTTTTGCAGGCGTTCGATGATCTGGGTAATCTGGTCGATTTCACCGCCGCCCTGCGTTGGCCAATGCCGCCACTGATGCCCGTAGACCGGTCCCAAATCGCCGTTTTCATTTGCCCATTCATCCCAAATCCGCACGCCGTTGGTTTTCAGATAGGCGATATTGGTGTCGCCCGTGAGAAACCACAGCAGTTCATGGATGATGGATTTCAGGTGCAGTTTCTTGGTGGTCAGGAGCGGAAACCCTTGGGCGAGGTCAAAGCGCATCTGCCAGCCGAACACGGAACGGGCACCAGTGCCGGTGCGGTCGGATTTATCCAGACCGTTGTCCAGTACGTGACGCATCAAATCAAGGTATGGGCGCATGAATGGGCTGCAAGGATACGAACATGAGGCGCGTATTCTAATATACTCACGCTCTCTCATCTTTTTTTCTGCGCCGCTGTTATGCCTACCCACGAACCTCTGGACACCTCCAGCATTTCGCTGCTCAACCCCAATGCGTTGCAACATTTTCTGTCGACGCTGCCCACGGACGCCTATCGCGCCGTTGAGGGCATCATGGCGTGGCTGGATGCCTGTAGCAAAGCGGATTTGGACGGGATTACACGCTTTGGCATCGTGCGCGCGCTGGACGAAGCGGCGCAAACGCGCGTCAAGGCGTTGGCGCTGGAATACCTGTACACGCCGCGCCTGGTCAAAATTGAAGAAGCGCGCCTGTGGGACATCATTCATGGGTTCTGGTACCGGATTGCCGAGCAATACCACCTCTGTCTGGACAGCGCCGGACGCAAAGATAACAGCAGCGAACAGTTGAAACCCGATCTGCCGCTGGTGGCGACGCGCGCCATTGCCGCGCTGGGCGAGGTCATCAAGTGGGAAAGTTTCAACTACGGCGCGATTCCCAACGACTATTGGGCGCGTCTGGGCAAAAGCTATCTGCTGATGGAACAGGACGGCAACGTGAAAAAGAGCCTGCCCATCTATCCCGATCATGGCGGTGTGACCTCACCGCTTACGGAATACCTGTGTGTGCTCTTTTTTCAGTCGTCGTCGCTCAATAATTTGCAGCCGCTGGAAATCGAACTGGCCGACCGCCTGATTGCCCACTTGCAACCGGATTTCGTCTTTTCTGCCGAGAGCAGCCCGCAAAGCGTCTGGTGGGCGGATGCCGACAAAGCCATCCCGCCCTTGCGTCTGGCGCAACAGCCCAGGGAGATGACCCCGACCTTACGCTTTTTCCATCCCGGTGAAGCGCAAATCCGCCTGCGCGTGCTGGAACAGGAAATCAACCGGGGCGGCAGCGTCCCCGCATGGGTCAGTCAGGGCGAAGCCGTCAGCGCGTCAATGCTGTTGTCGGTCATTGAACACCTGATCGCTTACTGGGCGCCCACGCCGCCGCAACGTCAGCACGAACGGCATCAGGTCAAACACAAGATGGTCGTGCTGCCAGGGCTGGTCAATGCCATTGTGATGGTTTCCCCCGAATTTGGCGGCAAGCCTTCCGGGTTGCCGCTGGAGAGCTGGATTGTGGAGAACGTCAGTCAGGGGGGCTTTGGCGCGCTCGTCAAGGATCTGCAAAGCGACTGGGTGCGCGTCGGCGCGCTGCTGGTACTGCAACCGGGCGGCGCGGGCAACTGGCTGGTTGGCGTGGTGCGCCGCTACCAGCGGATTTCCGACAACGAAGCGCAAGTGGGCATCGAAACCCTCTCCAGGCGCATCGCCAGCGTCGACGTGCGCCCCAGGGCAGACACGCCCGACGCCCCCGCCACGCCGGGCAGTCCGGCGCTCTGGTTGCAGGATGACGACCCCAAGGGCGACATCCGCTTCATCCTGCCGTGCGGCACCTTCAACGCCAGGGAAAACCTGGAATTTGACTACAACAGCCGCCGCATCTTCCTCACCCCGCTCAAACTGCTGGAACGCGGCAGCGATTACGAGGTGGCTACTTTTCACGCAACGGTTGCGGGGCAGAAGAAGGGTTAGGTCGCAACCCAATGACCGACGTTATCGCTGATTTCGAATTAATTGCCCGGCATGAAGGTCAGGCTTCTTTTCCTGTTCGCATAGAAATTTGCAGACCGGAGCCAAGTTCAAAAATGGCTCCTGCCTGGCAATGCGCGGTCAGCGTCGCGCCCCTCTGTTGACCTGTCCATATTTACGGTGAAGGCTCGTTTCACACGCTGTGCCTTGGCGCCAGACATGCGCTCCAAATGCTCGACACCTTTATGGCACAAGGAGGAATACTCATGCATTCAGATGGTAGTGAATTTGAAACGGAGTCCTTCGGTTTCAAACTGCTGGAACGCGGCAGATGATGAGGTTGCCATGAGTCGCACTTGGGCGCTCTCCAAAAAACAAGTGATGCTCATCGCTGGCTACTCACTCATTTTTCCAATGAGCAACCTGGTTGGCGGCACGATAGCCGAGGTTGGGCTCGTTTTGACCATCCCGTTTTTGCCCGTCGCATGGATATTTGGAGTTTATTTTGTCAGTGTGACAGGCAGCGAAAGTACCTATCTGATCGGCGTTTTCATCGCTGTTTTCGTACAAGTGTGGCTTCTATCCATTGTGCCGCTGTCGCGGTGGCAGACTGATGACAAACTTCCGTAGGGGCAGGTTTCAAACCCGCCCTATCTGGGAGCGCCGGCCTGTAGGTTGGGTAAGCCGCAGGCGCAACCCGACATTTAGCGGTTCAGTGCAGCACAACGGGTTTTGCCGGGCAAGCGTCCTTTGGGAGCGACGACGAGGACGCCATCGCTCCCGGTACAACCGTCGGGATGCGCCGCTCTAACGGGAGTAAGATGCAGGTCTTCAAAATTCAGTTTTCGGGGTGACAGGTGAGACTCAAGGCATTGTTTTTCATATTGAGCGGGTTTTTATTGATTTTGCTCCTGGCTTTGATTTTGAGCGCGCTCTCCAGCGCAGGCGAAAATGAGGATGCACGCCCCTGGCGTAACCATGTTTTGGGATGGTTCGGCAAAGACCCCTCTGAACCCAGCAAAGAAAAAATGCTCGCTGCCGTGCAAAAAGAAATCGAGGTCAGCAGAAGATATACAGGCCGTCATAATGAGGCGACCAGAGAGGAGGTCTGTCTGCGCCTGCCAGCGTCGCCACGCGAAATGCTGGGGCAGGAAGGGATCGCTTTTCGGGATGTTCCGGGGCAATCGGTACGCACGGTGCCCAAAAATATGGGGGGCAGAGCGACTGAACTGCAAACCCGACTGGATTCTTTAAGCAAAATTGGTTTTTTCAACAAGTCGGAAGGCTCTTTTCAAGTGAATTCAGCGCAGATGCTGCCAGCTTTTCGTTATGCGCTGACGCAAAAAGGTTATGTCAATTTTTTACCCGGAACGGACTGTTTGAATGTAGGCAAACGGGTGTTCGACGGGATAGAAACCATCACGCGCACCGACGATCAAGTGGAGGGGCTAAGAGTATATGAAGTGAGCTACCGTCTGCGCGTCGAACGGGCGGCGTGGGGCAATGACCCGGAAATCGTACAGGCTTTCCCCGAATTGATGAATATGCAGGAAGACCGCTTTGCCATTATCAAGGTTTTGCAGGGCGACGACGGCTGGATTTCCATGAGCGAGAAAAAGCTGGAATTGCAGAAAAAGCTGGCCATGCTCGATTTGGAGAACGGGGAAAGAAGGAACGAATATCAAGCCAGAATGCTCAAGCTGGAGGCGGGCGATTTGCCGGCAGTGCCTTCCAATGAAAAATTGCTTAACCTGTTGCTGTACCCGGAAAACGCTTCGTCACGTTCGGGCGATTACCTGAAAGAGGCCTGCCTTCCCCTGCCATTTTCCTTGAGTTCCGGCGATGGCGACCAAGGTTTCAAAAATGTTCAGGACGGTAAGCCTGCGACCATTTTCTTTGGCAATGCAAAAAGTCGTTCCAACCATGAAAAGGATGCGCTGAAAAACACGCTGAATGTGCTGGAGGCATTGCAGCAAGCCGGTCTTGCGACAATGGACATCGCCGCGAATGGTGCCAGTGTGCGCTACACCTTTGAACCGGATACGATCAGGCTGCTGGGTCTGAATGGCAGTCGTCGAACCTGTATGCCTCTGGGGACAATCAAACTTGCCCTGCTGTCCGTCGTGCCGCAAGGTTTGAGCGAGCAGAAGGTGACGCTTTGGGCAAAGGTGGAAACGCCTTCGATGGCGGCAAAGCAACTGGCGCGGACATTGCCCGCCGTAAAAGCCGTGCTGGACGAAGGCTATCCGATTTTCGCCAGCATTCGTTTGTCCGAAGAAAAAGACGTGCAACCCTTCTGGAAATTTTCAGGGATTGCAAGTCCCAACTTCCCTGAAATCAAATACACGGAATTTACGGTTTCCGTGCGGCAGATATTTTTAAGCGGCGTTCATGATGCGCGTTCAGTTGACGACAAGCGCCAGTTTCTCGATCCGTATCCGTATCCGATACCATCAAGTGCCGCGCCGTTACCCACGCTTGCGGAGAAAGAGGCGGGTTTACAGGAAGCCGTCGCCAAAAAACTCATTCGCCATGCGACCGAAGCCGATTTTGCATCCTGGACACAGGTGAGGGCAGCCGTAACGCCCAAAATAAATCCGCAAGTTCTGGCGGATGAAACAAGGCTCATCAAATATGCATTACAAGCCCGCAAGGCTTACGTGGTGCTGGCATCTTTCCGCTATCCGGCTGGATTGTACGGCGCGCACTCGGCGACCTTTTTCATAAGCTGTGGCATACCTGTTCCGATGGGGGAGCGTGGGCATTCAAATGTTTATGATTTCAACTTGACTGTCTGCAAAAAAGAAAGGTAAGAAAATGACAAGATTACTTCGCATTGCCGCATTGACGCTGATTCTGGCTTTGCTCATTCCGGCGCTGTTGGGGCGTTTGAGTATCAAGCACGAGTATGAAAGGGAGTTTGGCGAGGGGCAAAACAGGGGCGTTGACCAGAAACAGGTTCGCAGCGCGCATCGCGCGACGCTCACCAAAGGCGAGCAGGCAATTTCCGCTTTGGCGGGGCATCATCGGGTGGCAGCGAGCAATCGCCGTGCGGATAATCTGGATGGGCTGCTGGTGGCGGCGTCCGATTACGCGGGAGAGGTCGTGGTGGTGGCGGGTGAGCATTCCCAACTCTATGTCTTCAAAAAGAAAAACGATGCCTACCAACTGAAACAGGTGCTTTGGGATGGCAAGACGGGTTTTCCGGTATCGCTGGCGATTACGGAAAATGCCCGTTATGCGGTCATGATGACCGCGGAAATGGCGACACTTCCCGGAATCGGTAATGGCACTGATTCAATTCTGCGTTCTATGGGCAGAAATCTGCCGCCGCAAGAAATGAAAAAACCGACGCTGATGATCTGGGACCTGGAAAAAGAAGAAAAAACCCAGGAAGTTGACACGCAGATGCTTGGTATTGCCCGTAATGAGGCGCTGATCACGGCAGGTCGTCAACTGGTCATGAAGCGTGGCTTTCCACTCATGGATGCGGATTATTTGAGCAAAAACTATGTGCCCTATTCAGCCGATATGTACATTAATATACCGAAAGAACTTCTGTCGCCAAATGCTTTTCGCAAGGTACAGGCGGCCTACGCGCCTTTGGCGCGCCAGATTCTGGTTAAAAACAGCTCGCAAAATAACTTTTTGCGCTACAAGGTGCGCGATGAATCGGGCGGGTGGAAATTCTGGTCGAATGAAGTATCGCTTGAAAAACTGCCGGGAGATTTTCTGGTCTGCCCTGCCGATACTGTAAATTGCACGCTGGATACCCTGTTCCCCGCTTTTGAAGTCTCGCCCGACGGGAATTTTTTTGTCATTTTGCGCGATAACGGGTCGCTCGAAGCGTATTCGCTCCCCAACGGGATATTGCGCGCGCAAATCAAAACAGGAAAGCGCATGAATGACCCGCAGTTAACCATTGTGGAGGGGACGGTTTACCTGACCAACAGCAGGAATTTCCCGACCGGAAATAATGCAAGCGGCTTCTGGTCGTGGAAACCCGGCGATACAGAATTGCGTTTGCATTTTTTGCAATGCGCGGATTACACCCGTTTGCTGAATAACGGCTATATCGCCACGCTGGGGTGCAGCGATAAAGGCAGCATGGAATTGCGTTTGGTCGCGCTCGCCGATAATGCACGTATCCAGAGTTTTTCACAGCCTTTGAGATTGAAATGGTGACGGACGAAGTTCACGTGTTTGAATGTTCTGATATCTGATACCCGATGCCTGATACCTGTCTCTCCCTCGCTCCAATGGAAGGTCTGGCGGATGTGGATTTGCGTGCCGTGCTCTCTGGCGTGGGCGGCTTTGATTGGGCGGTTTCGCCTTTTGTTCGCATCACCAACAGCCTGTTGCCCGAGCACGCTTTTTTTCGTGTTTGCCCGGAATTGCAGCGTGGCAGCCGCACGCCGGACGGGACGCCGATGCGGGTGCAGTTGTTGGGGAGCGACCCCGAATGTCTGGCGGATAACGCCTCGCGTCTGGTCGCCTTGTCGCCTGCGGGCGTGGATTTGAATTTCGGTTGCCCCGCGCCCACAGTCAATCGGCATCGCGGCGGCGCGGTTTTGCTCTCGGAGCCGGAATTGCTGCATCGCATTGCCGCCGCCGTGCGAGCGCGCATTCCTCGCAACATTCCCTTCACTGCCAAGATGCGTTTGGGTGTGGATGACGTTCACCCGGCTGTGGCATGTGCGCTGGCGTTGCAGGCGGGCGGGGTGGATGCCTTGATTGTGCATGGTCGCACTCGCGCGGATGGCTATCGTCCGCCAGCGCGTTGGGAAGAAATCGCCCGTGTGCGCTCGGCGCTCGCCATTCCGGTGATTGCCAATGGCGAAGTGTGGAATGTGGCGGATTACGCCGCCATCCGCGCCGCTACGGGCTGCGCTGATGTCATGCTCGGTCGCGGCGTGGTCGCCGACCCGTTTTTGCCGCAACGTATTCGAGGCGTGTCAAACCTGGGCTGGCGCGAGTTATTTCCGGCGGTGCAGACTTACTGGTCGGCGGTCTGTCGCCGCGTTTTGCCGCAACATGCGCCCGGACGTTTGAAGCAATGGCTGGCGTGGCTGCGTCGCGCTTACCCGGAAGCCCTGCAATTGAGCCAGCAATTACGCGCCTTGACCCGCGTTGCCGAAGTCGACGCGCTGCTGGCGGGAGAAAGGTTCTAGCATGTTCGCCAATTCCCGCCCCGTGACGAGCCGCCAGGATGCGCCACATCCTGATTTGCAAGCGGTGCTCGCGCGGCATTTCGCGCATCCCTTCCAGAAACCTGTCAGCGCGTACAACCATGACGCTTTTGCCCATGCCATGCGCGCGTGGCAAGCGTGGAACGCGCACGCGCCTTTGATACTCGATGCCGGTTGCGGCGTCGGCTGGAGCACGGTGCGTCTGGCGCGCGCGCATCCCGACTGTTTTGTCATGGGCGTCGACCAGTCGGCGCATCGCCTTGCCCGCGATAAATCGGAATTGGGAACCGTGCCGGATAACCTGGTATTCATCCGCGCCAATCTCGTGGATTTCTGGCGATTGCTGGCAGACGCGAAGCATACGGGCGTGACGCTTTTTCGGCATTATTGGCTCTATCCCAATCCCTGGCCAAAGCCCGCCCATCTGCTGCGCCGCTGGCACGCCCATCCGGTTTTTCCGACCATTCTGCAACTGGGCGGCGAACTGGAGTGTCGCAGCAACTGGAAAATTTATGTCGATGAACTGGCAGATGCGTTGCGTTACGCGGGCGAACATCCTGATGTTTTGCCCTATGACCCCAAGGGCGAATACCTGACGCCTTTCGAGCGCAAATACAGCGAATCCGGGCAAAACTTGTGGGTGGTCAGGTGTTCAGGAATCAGATAGCAGGTGACAGGTGACAGAGAAAGTTAGCGGCGGCTTTGCCGCCGCAAATATCGAAAACCCCTGTTTAACCTGCGGAGCCTGTTGCGCGGCGTTTTGCGTGGACTTTCATCCGGCGGAACTGGCGGGCGGCGCTTACGCCTGGGGCGCGGGCGTACCGCTGGAGATGACCGTTCCGGTGACGGCGGCGATGGCGCGGATGCGCGGCACGGATGATTTTCCGCCGCGCTGCGTTGCGCTAACGGGGAAAATCGGGCAATCGGTTGCCTGCGCCATTTACGATGCCCGCCCTTCGCCCTGTCGGGAATTCGACACCGAACACGCCGCCTGCGCCCACGCCAGACGGCGGCATGGGCTACCTGCGGCATAGCCTCTGTGTTCCCTCTCTCATTCCGATTCGCATGAGAAGCGAGACGCGAAGACTGCCCGAAGACAGCGCGATTGCACGGCAAGGCGAAGTCGACAAAGGTTCGCTTCTCATGCGAATCGGAATCACAAGGGGCTGAGGATTACCCCTCTCCCCTTGTGGGAGAGGGGCAGGGGAGAGGGGTGTGGTTCAGTGTGTTCCAGTGTTATTTCGCGCTGAACCGTCGAATGGTGGAAGGCGCTTCGCTTTTGCCGTCGCTTCGCTTCGTCGAACCCCGCTGCCACCCTACAGACCGGGAGCGCCGGCGGGGTTGGCTCCGTGCGAAAAATCTTAAAACCGCCGGCGGGGACGCCGACGCTCTCAGGAAAGCTATTCCGCCAATCCGCCATACCGTTCCACCCTTTTTCCGACCGCTTCTTCAAACACGCCGTCGCCGCTTTCAATCAGGCTGAAACGGGTTTTGGCGCGGGTGATGGCGGTGTAGAGCAATTCTCTGGTCAGCGCCGGATTGGGGGCGTCGGGGAGCAGGAGCGCGGTGTGGGCGAATTCGGAGCCTTGCGATTTGTGTACCGTCATGGCGAAGGCGGTTTCGACTTCGCCCAGACGACTGGGGTGCAGGTGGCGCAGACCGGGGGCGCCATCATTTTTGGGGAAGACGACGCAGAAGCCCTCCGGTAGATCGAGGGCGATGCCGATGTCGCCGTTCATCAGGTTTACGCTGTAATCGTTCTTCGTCACCATCACCGGACGTCCCGCGTACCAGCCCTGGTCTTCGTGTCCGAACAGGATTTTGACGATGCGCCGGTTTTGTGCTTCGACGCCCCACGCGCCCTTGCGGAGCGCGCAGAGCAGGCGGAATTGGTCGAAGGCGGTGAGGACATGATTCGCCCATTGTTCTGTGTCGTCGGCGGATTCGGGGCGGGCATTGAGCGCGTCCAGATAGGGCGCATAACCTTCCCGCAGCAAGCTGTTCAACGCTTCGTCATCCGCGTCGCGCACCCGCAAGCTGAAAATCTGTCCTCTGTCCTCTATCCTCTGTCCACTGTTGACCGCCCGCGCCAGTTTGCCGATGTCGGAGTCGCCGCCAAAGCGGTGCGAGTGGGTCAGCACGGCGATATGGCGGGCATCTTTCACGTTGCAAAGGTCGCCCAACACCGCGCCTGCTTCGACCGAGGCGAGCTGGTCTTTGTCGCCCAACAGAATCAGGCGGGCGGCGGCGGGGAGCGCGGCGAGCAGGTTCGCCATCATTTCGAGCGACAGCATCGAGGCTTCGTCGATGACCAGCACATCCAGCGGCAGGGGATTTTGCGCGTCATGGCGAAAGTGGCGGGTATTCGGTAGTGCGCCTAGCAAGCGGTGCACGGTGGCGACTTCGCGCGGGATGTTGGCGCGCACTGCGGCGGCGACCGGCAGGGCATCGACCTGGGCGCGGATGGATTCGGTGAGCCGCGCCGCCGCCTTGCCGGTGGGCGCGGCGAGGCGGATGGCGAGGGGGCGACCCGTTTCCACCGCCGCCGTTTGCAAGAGGGCGAGCAGGCGGACGACGGTGGTGGTTTTGCCCGTGCCGGGGCCGCCGGTGATGATGGCGAAACGATGGCGCAGCGCCGTGGCGCAAGCCTGTTTTTGCGCCGCGCTGTTGTCCGCGAAAAGTTGTTCCAGATGGTTTTCCAGATGGGGCGGCGTGTCTGTCGCCGTTTGCCTGAGCGCGGCGAGACGGTCGACGACGGCGCGTTCGTAGTTCCAGTAACGGCGCAGATAGAGACGCGTGCCCGCGAGGACGAGGGGTGCGTTTGCAGCCGATAGCAGCGGGCTGGCGGTGAGCGCGTCCTGCCATGTCGTCATGCTGATGTCGTGCAAAAGTCGTGCGGGCAGCAAGGTCGCGGTGTTCGCCGCCTTGTCTTCCGGCAACAGCGAAAGGGCGGCATCGGGGTCTTGCAAGGTCGCCGCCAAATCCAGACAGACATGCCCGCGCCCCAGTTGATGACTGGTGAGCGCCGCGCCGAGGAGTAGCAGGGGGGCGGCGTTCGGGTCGAGGTCGGCGAAAAAACGCGCTAGCGCAACATCCAGTTCACGCAGCCAGCCGCGCTCCGCCCAATCGCGCAGGAGCTTGAGCAGGAATTTTTGGTCGTTCAAGAGGGTTGTGGGGGTCATGCCGCGCGCTCCTTGAGCATCGCCCGCTTCCCTTGTCTTGCCGTCATTGCGAGGAGCGTAGCGACGCGGCAATCTCCCATCGTTGGCAAGATTGCCGCGTCGCTTTGCTCCTCGCAATGACGCGGGGGGTGGGTAAGCCGATTTTTATTCATGTCGTGCATTCCTCGCGTTCGCCTTTGAACAGGGCGTCCAGCCGCTCAATCAATGCTCTCGGAGGGCGCGCCCGATAGACGCCATTTGCCGGAGCGCGCAGGAACAGGTAAAGCGCGCCGCCCATGTGTTGGTCATAGTCGTAATCCGGCAGGCGCAGTTTGAGCTGGCGGTGCAGAGCCAGCAGGTAGAGCGTGTATTGCAGGTCGTAGCGGTGTGCAAGCATGGTATCAAGCAGGGCGTCCGGCGTGTAGGCGGCATCGTTTGCGCCCAGCCAGTTGGATTTGTAATCGGCGACGTAATAGCGACCCTCGTGTTCAAAAGTCAGGTCGATGAAGCCCTTGAACATGCCGTTCAGAAGATCGCCTTCCCCGCGCCCGGGGCGGGGAAGACCCGTGCACTCATACTGCCGCACCAGGTCATCCAGTCTGCCCGCGTCGACGCGATGGCTTTCAAACCAGAATTCCATTTCCGATTGATAGCCGTAGAGGTCGGCGAGGCGCACGCTGCGCCCATCGCCTAAGGGCAGGGGTTGTCGCAGCAATGCCAGCAGCCAGTCGGTGAGCGGGTTAATCCACTGCTTCCAGCCGCGACGCTGGCAACGGCGGGCGATTTGGTCGCGTAGTGTGGCGGTATCGGCAAAGCCTTCTGCGGCGGCGATTTCCAGCAGAGCGTGCAAGAACGTGCCGGGATTGGCGCCGCGTGGAAAGCGGTGAATGTCATCCGGCGACAGGGAATGGGCGACAGGTGACGGAGTGATATCGTCATCGCTGGCGTTTTGCATGGACAGACTTTCTGGCGCGGCATCGTCGTGGCGGGCGTGACGGGCGTGGTGTGCGTTTGTTTCTTCGCTCTGACGCAGGGCGCTGTACGAAGCGATCCACCAGTTTTCAGCGGCGGCGCGGCGGCGCGGTTTGCGACAGTCAAGCGTGACCGGTGCAAGGTCGGCGCTTTGGTAGCGGGTTTCGCCTTCCGGCTCGGTGACGACCTGCACCTTGATGCGCGGCGCATCCTGCAAACGGTTCAACGCCTCTGCCAACGGGGTGTTGGGGACATCGAGCAGATGCCCCGGCGCGGTGTGTCCAAGTCCGTTTTTGTAATTCAAATCGGCAACGCCCAGCCAACAGGCGTGGCGGGCGCGGGTCAGCGCCACGTAGAGCAGGCGCAGGTCTTCGCCCAGACGCTCGGCGTCGGCGCGGGCAAGGGTGGCGTCGTCGGCGTGAAACAGGGTGCGGCGTCGTCCGTTCTCTTGTATGGCAAAAGGCTTGCCAGCTTCCAGCGGGCGGAAAGTGCAGATGAAGGGTAGAAAGACCAGAGGATATTCCAGCCCTTTGGCGGCGTGAATGGTAACGATACGCACCAGCGCCGCGTCGCTTTCCAGACGCAATATCTGCTCGTCGTCGGGCGAGTTGCCGGTGAGATGTTCGTCGAGATAACGAATCAACGCCTGTTCGCCATCCAGTTTTGCGGCGGCGTGTTGCAGCAGTTCAAAGACGTGCAGCAGATTGGTGAGCGCGCGTTCATTCAATTTGGCGGGCAGGTTAAAGGCGTGCAGCAGGCGGCGCAGCATCGGCAGCACGCCCTGTTTTTGCCAGCGTTGTTGATAGTCGCAAAATTGCAGGACACGCGCTTCCCATTGGCGTTCGTCACGGTTCAGACGCTCCAGTTCCGTAAGGTCGAGATCGAGGGTGCGGCTCGCCAGCGCGGCGCGCAGGGCGCGGTCATTTTTTGGCGCGGCGGCGGCGAGCAGCCACAAGCGCAGGTCGCGGGCTTCCTGAGTGTCGAAGACCGAATCCCTGTCTGAGAGATAAACGCTCTGCACACCGCGTCGGGAGAGTTGCGCGCGGATGGCTTTTGCCTCGTTCCAGTCGCGTACCAGTACGGCGATGTCGCCTGGATGTAGTGCGGTGAATTGCCCGGCGCGAGAAAACCCCGCGCGGTTTTGCTGACCGAGGTTCAAGAGGCGCGCGATTTCTTCGGCGGCGTGGGTCGCCATCGTGGCGATATACGCGCCTTTGCCGACAGGTTTTTCGGTTTGCCAATGCCAGAGCGTCAGCGCGGTTTGCGGCGCGTTGTCCACATGGTCAACCGTCCAGACTTCCTCTTTGCCTTGGGCGTCGACCTTGATAAAGGGGATCGGATTGTCCGCGTCCGTGCGAAAACCGAACGCGCCCGTGCCGCCGCGCGCTTCCGCCTGGTCGAAAAGCTGATGGACGGCGGCGACCATGTTTTTGCTGGAACGGAAATTTTTGGCGAGGCTGTAATGGCGACCTGCGGTGGCGTGGCGGGCGCGGAGATAGGTGTGAATGTCCGCGCCGCGAAAACTGTAGATGGCCTGTTTGGGGTCGCCGATGATGAATAGCCCGTGAACCCCCTCTCCCCTTGTGGGAGAGGGCTGGGGAGAGGGGTATGGTTCAGCGTGTGCGGGCGTAGTTTCGTGCTGAACCGCCGTTCCCCCTCTCCCCTGCCCCTCTCCCACGGAGGGGAGAGGGGGCGTCAATATGCCTCTCCCACAAGGGGAGAGGGGGGATTTAAGCGGCTGCTCCGCCACGTTGTAAATCCGGTCAAAAATCCGGTATTGCAGCGGGTCGGTATCCTGAAATTCGTCAATCATCGCCACCGGAAATTGCGCCCGGATGACCGCTGCCAGTCGCTCGCCGCCCTCGCCTTGCAGGGCGTCGTCGAGGCGGGTGAGCATGTCGTCGAAACCGATTTCCGAGCGTTTCAATTTCTCGCCCGTGCAGCGATTTCGCACCCAGGCGGCGGCGTGGCGCAGGGCGGCTTCGCCGGGGTCGGGAAGATTGGCGATCTGTTGCGGCAAATCGCGCATGGCATCCAGTGCGGGATGTTGGGGGGCTTCGCCCTTCCAGGCCTCGCTTAAACCTTCCGGCGTCAGGCGGGTGAAGCCTGTACCAAGCTCAAGGCCAGCTTCGCTGCTGGCGCACCAATCGCGCAGTTTTTGCAACCAGGGGCGGTAATAACGTGCCTGAATCTTGCGGTTATCGACCTGACCGGCGTCGACAGCGGCATCCAGCAGGCTTTCCAGTTCGTCCGCCCACGCTGCCCACGGCGTTTTCAAGACTGCCAACGCCTGCGCGCGCGCTTGCAATTTTGCATCCAGCAAGGTTTTCAGCGGGGTCGGAGTATTGGCGGGCGCGTCGCCCTCCGCCAGCAAGCTGCCAAACTCGCCGCACAGCGCATCGGGCGTTTGCCAATTCTGAATCACCCAGTCCAACGCCTCGCCCTGCAAGGGGTAACAGTGCACGCGCCAGTAATCGCGCGTCGCTTCCGCCAGCAATTCGCGCTCGTCGGTTTGCAGGGTCAGGTTAAACAGGCTGCGGCTGTCGAAAGCGTGTTCGCCCAACATGCGCTGACACCAGCCGTGAATGGTGGAAATGACCGCTTCATCCATCCATTCGGCGGCGAGTTCCAGCCGCCGGGCGTTATTTTGCCAGTCACTTTCGGGAATGCTGGCGCGTAACGCCCGCAACAAATCATCTCCCGCGTCGTCGCCTTGCAACGCCGCCGCCGCTTCGACCAGACGGGTGCGGATGCGGTCGCGCAGTTCGCTGGCGGCGGCATTGGTAAAGGTCGTGACCAGAATCTGCGTCGGCAGCAAGGCCTGGGGAAAGGCGTTTTCCCCGCCGTGACCGAGTATCAGTCGCAGATACAGCGCGGCGATGGTGTAGGTCTTGCCCGTGCCCGCGCTGGCTTCAATCAGGCGGCTGCCATAGAGCGGAAAGGTGAGGGGCTGCAAGGGAATGGGCGTGGCGCTCATGCTTTGGTTTCCGTCATCTGCTTGAAGAGCGGCGCGTACAGGCGTTCTACCCACAGCTCGAATTCGCCGCTTGCCATCAGCGTGGCGAAATCCGGGTAAGCGCGCGCCAGCGTGGGTGACTGCTTCGCTTCGCCGCCGTCGTTAAAATCATCGCCGTCATAGGTCAGGGCGGCCACCCGGTCTCTATTGCTTTTGGCGGCGAGCCACGCAAACGCCGTGTTGCTGGCGACGGGCAGGGGGCGGCGCATCCCTTCCTGCCAGCTTTCCAGCCAGCCCGCGAGAATGCGGCGGGCATCGTCGGCGGGCAGGGGGTCGAAGCGTACCGTTTCATCTTCCCCGACCAACAGGCTCGTACAGGGGCAAGCGTCTGACTCTGACTCTGCCTCTGTATCTGTGTCGGCGGTAGCGGCGGCGGCGACCACATGGCGCACATAGGCGGGCAGCAGGCGACGCCATTTCCAGTTTTTGCTTTTCAAGGCGCCGGGTGTGAGTTCAATGTGCGCCAGATGACCCTCGTCATCTTGCCGCAGACCGCTCAACACGCCTTCCAGACGCACATCACTGTGGTGAAAGCGGATTGTTTTGGGCGATGCCAGAGGTTGCGGCCAATTTCGGCAGAGCGTCGCATGGCGTTGCAGTTGGTCGGGCAGGCGTTCCTGCAAATCCCGCCGGGTTTGCGTGCCGAATCCTGCCAGCGGCAGGCTGCCGCCGCGCGAGATGGTTTCGGCGGCAAACTGCAAGGCGGCGGGCTGTTCGCCGGCGGGCAAGGCGCGGACGGCGTGCAGCAAGGCTTCCTTCATCTGGTAACGCTGCAAACCATCCAGCGCAAAAGGCTCCGTGTCGGCGGTCGCGGTCGTCGCCTCGTCGAGATAAACCTTGAGCCGCCGGTTAAAAAAATACGGCACAGGGTCGCGTAAAAAACTGACCAGCGTCTCCAGCGAGAGGGTTTCCTGCTCGGCATC
The DNA here is from genome assembly GCA_025997095.1 of Betaproteobacteria bacterium. Classification (GTDB taxonomy): domain Bacteria; phylum Pseudomonadota; class Gammaproteobacteria; order Burkholderiales; family Rhodocyclaceae; genus Azovibrio. The sequence goes on from BNUD01000008.1 coordinate 25,218, forward strand.
GGCGGCGGTGATTTCGGCGGGGTTTTTTTCTTCTGCCGCCGCCGCCGCCTTGTTTTCAATCCACTCGCGGGCGTAGCTGAACAGCGTCGCGTCCGATTGATCAAAATAGCGACGGCTGAACGGTTGCAAGGGATGTTCGGTGGTCAGTGCCGCCAGCAGGTCTTGATTTTCATCCGGCAAACGCCAGACACGCCGGATGTGGTCGCGCAATTGACCAATCAGCACGGAAGGCGGTCTTGCGCTATTGTCGCGGATGCTCTTTCCCACCCAACTGATGTGAAGCCGCTGGCGTGCCGAAAGCAGGGCTTCGAGCAGCAGATAGCGGTCGTCCTCACGCCGCGAACGGTCGCCGGGGCGATTGTCGTTTTGCATCAAATCGAAATCCAGCGGCGGATGTTGGCGCGGATAGTCGCCGTCGTTCATGCCCAGCAAACAAACCTGCTGAAAAGGAATGGCGCGCATCGGCATCAGGGTACAGAAATTCACCGCGCCCGCGAGAAAGCGTTGGCTCAAACGCCCCTGATCCAGCGCCCCAAGCCACGCTTCGCGGGCAATCGTCAGCGGCAGGTTTTCAACCAGCTTCGCCGCTTCGCAAAGTTCCAGCCAGTTGTCCAGCGCGTCTTGCAAACGGGTGACGAGCGCCTCGTCCCGCTCGTCTTCGGCGCGAAAAAAATCATGCAAGAGCCTGCGAAAACGCGCGCCCCATTCGGACGGCGGCGCGGGCTGGGCGAGGGTTTTTCGCGTGTCTTCCAGCGTATCCATCAGGCGCGTGAGCGGCCCCAACAGGGCGGCGCCCAGACCGCCGATTTCGTCGTAAGGTTCGATGCCCGCAAAAGCGCCCGCGTCGCCCACGGCGTAACCCAACAACATGCGGCGCATCCCGAAACGCCAGGTGTTTTGTTCCTGATCCTCGCCCGCGCCGAGCGTCGCCCGCTGCGCGGCATCCAGCCCCCAGCGCACGCCCGCGCCTTCCAGCCATCCCTTCAACATGGGCAAATCGTGTTCCGTCAGGTCAAAGCGGGCAGCGAGCGCGGCAACGTTCAGCAGGTCGAAAATCTCGCCGACGCTAAAACGGGCCTCCGGCAAATCCAGCAAATGTTCCAGCGCGATCACCAGCGGCGCTTTTCCGCGCACGCCCCGGTCGGCGAGGGTGAAGGGAATGCGCCGCATGGGGTTGTCAACATCGTCGGCTGTGAACTGTCCGAACACCGCCTCGATGTGCGGCGCGTAGGCGTTGATGTCGGGCACCATGACAATCACATCACGCGGACGTAATTTTGGGTCGGCGTCGAAGGCGGCGAGCAACTGGTCATGCAGAATCTCGACCTCGCGCTGGGCGCTATGGGCGACGTGAAAGCAAAGCGAATGATCGTCCGCCGCGACGGGCGGGTGCAGGGCGCGGCTTTCGGCGGGCGAACGCAATTCGAGGATGTCGTTTTGCAACTGACCGAGCAGGGTTTTTTCAGGCGCGGGCGTAAAAATGTCGATGCGCTCGAAATCCGCCCGATAGCGGTCGGGATGGTCGTAAGCGTCCAGTAAATGAATGTAATCGCGCCCCTGCCGCCCCCATGCCGCCAGCAAGGGCTGCGTGGCGGTGTGCGCTGCGTCGGCATCAAGTGATTTATGGCTTTGGCGGCGATAGGCGTGCCGCAGCAGTTCCCTGCCTTCGACAATATCGCCCCAATAATGTCGGCAAGGGTTGTGTACGCAAAGCATGACCTGGCTGAAACGGGCGATGCCCGCCAGAGCTTCCAGCGTTTGCATGGGCAGCGAAGAAATGCCGAACACGGTAATCCGGCGTGGCAGCGCAGGCGGCGAGGCGGGAAGTTTTTGCAGTTGTTCGAGAAAACGCTGATGCACACCTGCGCGGCTTTGCGCCAGATGTTCCGCTCCGACATCCGCAAGCAGGACGCGCCACAACGCCGACTGCCAATGCGCCACTTCGTCAAACGTCGGCGACTTGCCGGAAATCTCCCGCCCCGCCGCCCAATCATTTAACCAGTCGGCGCGATAAACCTGATACTGGTCGATAAGGTCGGCAAGCCGCTCCGCCAGTTGGTAGCGTTTTTTCAGATCAGGGTCGTCGGTGAGAAAACGGCGCAGCGGCAGAAATTTCGTTGAAACCCGTGCGTCATCCAGCAACGCGGGCAACAGCCGCATCAGCCGCCAGGTCAGCGGGTCTTTGTCCAGCGGCGAGTGCGCTGGAATCGTCGCGCTCCCCAACACGTCGCGGTAAGCGCGCCAAAGAAATCGCGCGGGCAAGTCGATGCGCAAGGCCGCCGCAATCCCGCAGCCTTCATCGCCCGCCAGCGCCAGCTTCAACCATTGGGCAATGCCATTGCTCTGCGCCAGCAATACCTCATTTTCCAGCGGCGCCAACGGATACCGCCGCATCCACGCCACCGCCACATCGCGCAAATCTTCCAGCCGGTTGCCATGCAACACGATGATGCCGGGGGGGATGGTCTGGTCTGTGCTCATGAGTCGTCTTCAGGAGTAGAGGAAACTTGCCGCCATATCAAGCCCTTGCAAACGCCCCGTCATTGCGAGACGCGAAGCGACGAAGCAATCCGGTTGTTTCATGTCGCGCTCCCCCCGCAAGATTGCTTCGCTACGCTCGCAATGACGGAGAAAATCTCGATTTCCTACTCCGAAAGCAAATTACCCAGCACAAAATTCAGCAGATTCGCCGTGTCGTCCACGGAAGCGGGATGCCACCAGGATTTGCCGTCCGCTTTCAATTCTTCCAGTTGCAGGATGCCGATAATTTCTTTTTCTGTCGGAGCATTATTCAGTTTGGCGACGATTTCAGACATGATGCCTGCGCGCGCCAAATCGGAGGCGGCTTCGTTTTCGTAGGCGTTTAACGCCGTTTGAATGCGCGCGTCGGGGATGCGGCAAACATATTCCACGTTGGCAATCTGGTTGCCGGTTGCGGCGTCCCGTTCCAACTCGCTGGCGGTGGCATGGCAAGTGGAACGCCTGGCGGCCTCCATCAGGGCTTTGAGAAACAATCGCTCGTGCTCGGTTTGTACGGGCGTATCTTGCGCGTCCGTCGGCGCGATGTCGTTTTTCAGGTCCTTGAGGACCTGGAGATCGAAGACGTTGCGACCGTTGTACGGGCGCATGTAGTCATTGATTTCCGTCGCGCTGCGAATGTCCTGATTGATGAGAACTTTCAGGTAGAGATTCGACACCTGCGCGGGTTGCAGCGCGGTTTCTCCGTGGGCGCTGGTGCAAAAGAAAAGGGCACCCAGAAACAGGCTCAACAGCAGTTTGCGGATGGTTTGGAAATGGGCAGTGGCGTGGCGCATGGTCGACTCGCTGGAAAGGTGTGGGGAATGGCGTAGGGGATTATAACCGTGAGGCATGAGATAGACGCCATGCCGCAGATACGATTAACCCGACAATCGGCTGCCACAGGTGATTGATGAGGTTCAAGCAGGGTGGAATCAAAGGGTGCGCCGCAGGTAACGGCAGTTTCATGTACGGGCATTTCGTAGGTCGGGCACGCTTCATGTGCCCGGCATCAGGGATCAGAGGTCAGGTGACAGGCGCGTAGGGGCACGGCGCGCCGTGCCCCTACATGTGATCCGCCCATTCCCCGTAGGGGCACGGCGTGCCGTGCCCTGATGTACCGTACCCGAATGTTTGACACGGATTGTCGGCGTTTGCCGTTGCCGGGAGCGCCGGCGTCCCCGCCGGCGGGTTTGGTTCCGCGCGAAAAATCTTAAAACCGCCGGCGGGACGCCGGCGCTCCCAGGCTCAAAACCGATACCGCGCCCGCACACTTCCCGTCACCCCTTCGCGTTTGCCGCCATCAGGTATCAGAGGTCAGGTAACAGTAATCAGGGGCACGGCTTTACGCCCTCTCCCCTTGTGGGAGAGGGCTGGGGAGAGGGGTAAGCTTTCCCGTGCCCCGGTGTGCCGTGTCCGAATGTTTGACACGGATGTAGGTCGGGCACGTTTCATGTGCCCGACATCAGGTATCAGAGGTCAGGTGACAGGCGCGTAGGGGCACGGCGCGGCGCGCCCCTACATCTCCGATGTCGGGCATGATGAAACCATGCCCGACCTACTAAAACCGATACTGCGCTCGCACACTCCCCGTTACCCCTTCCCGCTTGCCCGCGTAGCCCTGCACCCCTAAATCCAGCGACCAGCCTTGTTTGTTCGCGGTGGTAGGGGTTATGGTCAGACCTGCTTCCAGCAAGCCTGTATCGCCTTTCAATTTGGGGGCGTCCAGTTTGTAGCCGTAGATGCTGGCGTTTGCTTTGGCGTCGTATTCGCGTTCCCACGCCGCGCCTGCATAGGTGGTGGTTTTTGCGTTCAGCGCATAATCCCACTTCACACCCAGTCTTGTTCTTTGCGAATTCACATCCTTGAATTTCACCGTTTCGCCAGTGGTCAGTTTGACGGTATCGCCGTTCTGGTGGCTCCACAGGTATTGACCGTAAACATCCAGTTTGCTCTGTTCGGTCAGCTTCACCACATAGCCCGCGCCCACATGTGCGCTTACGTAGGTGGATTTGGCGTTGTAGCCGCTGCGGAGTGTTGCGCCATTGACGAAATTGCCGCCGAAGTCGGTTTTGACTTGACCGGATCTTACGCTGGCGTCGAGATACAGGGGGGCGGCGTGGGTCTCGTCAAACACGAAACGCGCCAGAATGCCGGATCCGGTGTAGCTTGTATCGCCTTTGCCGTGCACTTTGGCGGCATTGGCAAAACTGTTGTAGCTGTCGTAATTGCCTTCGCCGTGTTCGATGAAGGCGGCGGCGGTCAGTTCGCCTGCGCGCGTGTCTTTGGCACCAGCAAGACCGGCGACCAAGGTGTAGCCGTCAGTATCAACGTGTGAACCGGTGTTGTGGCGCATTTTGCCGTAGCCGATGGCGGCGAAGCCTTGCGGACGGGCGTTTGCGCCTTCCGCGTTGCCGCGCGCGCGCAGGGCGGCGTTGATGCCTTGGGTGGCGGCAAAATCCTGCGCCTGATTCAAAAAGGCGGCACCGCCTAAAAAGGCTTCGGAGAGCGCCTTGGTTTGCTCGTTGAGCTTGATGCCTCCATTGCCGGGGGGCGGCGGTTCAACGGGTGGTTCAACCACGGGTGGTTCAACGGCAGGCGGCTCAACCGGAGAGGGCGGTGTCACAGGTGTCACAGGTGTCACAGGTGTTACGGGTGCTACAGGTGTCACAGGCGCTACGGGTACCACAGGCACTACAGGTACTACGGGTAGCACAGGCGTCGTCGTCGTGGACGTCGCGCGCTCCAGTTTCGCCTTCAGTGTGCCCTCGTCGCCCGCAGTGGGTTGAAACGAAAACTGGTAGTTAAACGCCATGCCCGCAAAGGCGTTTGCGCCAGTTTTGAGATTATTTGCCGTGAGCCGATGACCGTTCAGAACCGAAATCAGTTGCAGGGTTTTGCCCACCTCTGAAAACCCCAAGGCGCTGCTGACGTCACCATCCAGATACAGATTCATGGTGCTGTTGCTGATGTCTGTGTTGCCATCGACCTTTAACAGTATGCTATCGGCTGTAATTCCGTCGGGCAGGTGGAAATTCAGTTGTACGTTTTGGGCGGAAAGGTCGCCTTGGTAGGTGGCGCTGCCGTGTACCGTGAGGGAACCGTCATCCAGTGCGTGTGATTGGCTGTTTCGGTGAAAGACAGTGCCGTTCAACAAAGTAAGGTGCGTCGAGGCAAGGGCGCTGCCAAGCTCCAGCGTCCCGCTCTGTACCGTGGTCATGCCGCTGTAGCTTTGTGTGCCCCCAAGGGTTAGCGTGCCACCAGTACCGGGGTTGGCGGTCAGGTTGCCCGCGCCGCCAACATCTCTGTCAAAGGTGCCGTCGAAATCCAGCGCCAGCGTTGCGCCACTGGCAGCGGTAATGCCGCTGGTGTTTTGTACCGCATCCGCGCGCTTCAACTGCAAGGTGCCGCCGTTTATGGCGGTTGCGCCGCTGTAGGTGTTCGCGTTGCCAAGGGTCAGCGTTTTCGCGCCCGCTTTGGTCAGCCCGCCCGTGCCGGAAATCACGCCGTCGTAAGCATTGTCTGCGTTGTTACTGATGGTGAGATTTTTGCCGCCCAAATGGACATTGCCGCCGCTTGCGCCGCCGCCGGTGAGACCGTTGATGGTCGTGTCGCCTGCGTTGGAAATATCAAAAATCGCGGTGCTTTCATCGGCGAGCGTGATGCCGGAAGAGCCTTCGATGCTGCCAGTGCCGAAGAGCGCCAGCGTTCCTTCGTTAATGGTGGTCGCGCCGTTGTAGGTGTTTATGTTGCTCAACGTCAGCTTGCCCGTGCCCGCTTTGGTCAGAGTACCCGTGCCGTCAATCACGCCATCGTAAGTATTCGCGTCGTTGTTACTGATGGTGAGATTGTTGCTGCCCAAATCGACATTGCCGCCGCTTGCGCCGCCGCCGATGAGACCGTTGATGGTCGTGTCGCCTGCGTTGGAAATATCAAAAATCGCGGTGCTTTCATTGGCGAGCGTGATGCCGGAAGAGCCTTCGATACTGCCGTCGCCGAAGAGCGCCAGCGTTCCTTCGTTAATGGTGGTCGCGCCGTTGTAGGTGTTTATGTTGCTCAAAGTCAGCTTGCCCGCGCCCGCTTTGGTCAGAGTACCCGCGCCGTCAATCACGCCGTCGTAAGTATTCGCGTCGTTGTTACTGATGGTGAGATTGTTGCTGCCCAAATTGACATTGCCGCCGCTTGTGCCGCCGCCGATGAGACCGTTGATGGTCGTCATCGTGCCGCTGCTTACGCCGGAAAGATCAAAACCCGCGCTGGCATCATCGGCGAGCGTGATGCCGGAAGAGCCTTCGATACTGCCAGTGCCGGAGAGCGCCAGTATTCCTTCGTTAATGGTGGTCGCGCCGTCGTAGGTGTTGGTGTTGCTCAAAGTCAGCTTGCCCGCGCCCGCTTTGGTCAGAGTACCCGCGCCGTCAATCACGCCGTTGTAAGTATTCGCGTCGTTGTTACTGATGGTGAGATTGTTGCTGCCCAAATCGACATTGCCGCCGCTTGCGCCGCCGCCGGTGAGACCGTTGATGGTCGTCATCGTGCCGCTGCTTACGCCGGAAAGATCAAAACCCGCGCTGGCATCATCGGCGAGCGTGATGCCGGAAGAGCCTTCGATGCTGCCAGTGCCGGAGAGCGCCAGTGTTCCTTTGTTAATGGTGGTCGCGCCGTTGTAGGTGTTTATGTTGCCCAAAGTCAGCTTGCCCGCGCCCGCTTTGGTCAAACCGCCGTCGCCGGAGAGCGCATTTGCCAATGTGACGTCATTGCCGTTGGTGTCGAATATCCCGCCGCTCGTGCCCAGTGGGTTCAATCGGTCGGAAATATCCGTGTCGGTGCCGTTTGCCCATTGCAGACCGCCGCCGTTCAGGGTGATGGTGCCCGTCGTGCCGAAGTTGCCCGTGTTGGCGAAATTGATCAATCCCGCGTTGACCGTGGTACCGCCGCTGTAAGTGTTTGTCTCGGTCAGGGTCAGCGTTCCGCTCCCGGTCTTGCTCAGGTTACCTGTGCCGGAGAGAGCCGTCGCAAAGGTCACGTCATTGTCGTTGGTGTCGAATGTCCCGCCATTCGCGCCAAGGTCGTTCAATTTGCCGGAAATATCCGTGGTGTTGCCTGTCGCCCATTGCAGACCGCCGCCGTTCAGGGTGATGTTTTTTCCCGTCGCGCCGAAGTTGCCCTCATTGGCGAAATTGATCAGTCCCGCGTTGACCGTGGTGCCGCCGTTGTAGGTATTTGTGTTGCTCAACGTCAGCGTGCCCGCGCCGTCTTTGGTCAGGCTGCCGCTGCCGGAGATGACGCCGCCGTAACTATTCGCGCCGCCGTTATTGACGGTGAGATTTTTGCTGTCCAACGTGACATTGCCGCCGCTTGCGCCACCGCCGATGAGACCTTTTATCGTCGTGCCGCTGCCGCCTACGCTGGAAATATCAAAAATCGCGCCGCTCACATTGGCGGATGGGCAGGAAGCTGTAGCGTTCCGAGTGATTACCACACCAGCACCCTGCAAAGCGGGATGGTCACCATAGCGAGCGGTTTTGGCAAGGAACTCGATGTCATTAACGCGCGGACTTTGACGTCTTCTTCTGACGGTATCGGTGGCGCGGACGTCGAAAATCAAAAGCTCTGGGCGCTGTCCGACTCGGAATGGAATGCCATTGGTAACAATGGCGTTAGAAGTTACCCGTCTCAGTGGTGGTTGCGCTCGCCCGATGATGGCGTCGCCTTCCTTGGCGAGCCTGGTGGCGACAGCTACATCTACTTCAACACGCTCCATGCGGTCGCTGTCCGCCCCGCTTTCAATTTAGATCTGAAATCTGTCCTCTTCGCCTCCGATGCCAGTACTTCAGGCGACGGCAAATCCGCCGCCGCCGCAGGTGGCGATTACCAGCCGCTTGCGCCAACGGCGGCGCGAAAATTCACCTTCCGCAACACCAGCATTGCCGCGCCCGCGCTCACCCTGAAATCCACTCCGCTGGATTTCGATTTTTCGGGCGTGTCCACGGGCACCAATCAGTACCTTTCCGGCTTTCTGAGCACGCCATCGGGCGACCTTTACGCCAAATACGCCCAGTCCGCCAGCGGCAACCTCAACCCCACCAGTGCGAGCGATTTCCCGACCGCAAACGGCGACTACATCCTGCACATTTTCAGCGAAGAAGCCAACACGTACCTGTACAGCGACTTCGCCAGCGAATCGCTGGATTTCACCTTTGCAATCAACGGGGGAACCGTCAAAAACATCACCCTGACCAGCGATTCCCCCTTCGCTCTCGATGGCGGCACAATCGGCTTGCTGGCGAAAAGCTACACAAAGGCATGGACACTCGGCACGGGCGGCGGCACCTTTGCCATTCAAAATAGCGTCAGCGCAGAAATTTCCGGCGTGGTGAGTGGCGGTGACCTGACCAAAGACGGCGCGGGAAAACTGACGTTAAGCGACACAAATACTTACAGCGGCGTCACCACGATTAACGCGGGAACGCTGGCGCTCTCTGGCAACGGCAGTATCGAAGACTCTTCCGGCGTCACGCTCGCCAATGTGAGCGGCGCGATTTTTGATATTTCCAGCGTAGGCGGCAGCGGCACGACGATAAAAGGTCTCATCGGCGGTGGCGCAAGCGGCGGCAATGTCACGTTGGACAGCAAAAATCTCACCGTCAATAACGGCGGCGCGAATAGTTACGGCGGCGTCATCTCCGGCAACGGCAGCCTGACCAAAGACGGCGCGGGCACGCTGATGTTAAGCAACACAAATAACTACGACGGCGGCACCACGGTCAACGCGGGACTGATCAACTTCGCCAATGCGGGCAACTTCGGCGCGACGGGAAAAAACATCACCCTGAACGGAGGCGGTCTGCAATGGGCGACAAGCAACACCACAGATATTTCCGGCAAATTGACCGATCTGGGCGTGAACGGCGGGACATTCGACACCAACGGCAATGACGTTACGTTGGCAAACACCATTTCCGGCACAGGCAGCCTGACCAAGACCGGGGACGGAATCCTCGAACTGACCGGAGCGAACAACTACAACGGCGGCACCACGGTCAGCGGCACCGGAACGCTGAAGGGCAACACCAACAGTCTGCAAGGCAACATCCTCAACAACGCCAATGTGGAGTTTGCCCAAGCGACTAATGGAAATTATGACGGAACCATGAGCGGCGGCGGCAGCCTGACCAAGACCGGGAGCCAAACGCTGACGCTGACAAGCCCCGGCAACAACTACAGTGGCAACACCACCGTCAGCGCGGGGACGCTGGAAGTGACCGGCTTGTTGGGCAACGGCGTTTATGGCGGAGACATCACCTACAGCGGCGCGTTGATTTTCAACCAAACCGCGCCTCAAATCCTGTCCGGCGATATTTCCGGCAACGGCAGTCTGACCAAAGACAACACGGGTACGCTGATTTTGAGCGGCACGAACATCTACAGCGGCGCGACCACCATCAAAGGCGGCGTTTTGCAATTGGCGAACTCAGCGGCGGTAAGTAACGCCACCAGCTTCAATACCGGCACAACCGGAAGCACGGGAACGCTGACGCTGGCTTTCGACGGCGGATTTGACAAAGATGTTGGCGGCGCAGGCAACCTGACCGCCAACCCCGGCGACAGCAATACCCTCACCCTCTCCGGCACGAACGGCTATACCGGCATGACCACGGTACAGAGCGGAACACTGGAACTTGGCAGCGCCCTCACCTCGACGTACCTCACTTTGCTTGACGGCACCAAGTTCAACCGGAATGGACAAACGCACACACTGGATAGCGGCTCCCTCACGGTACACGGCAGCGCGACCTACACGGGCAACCTCTCCGCGAACGGCGGCACGCTGAATTTCTACGTCCCCAACAGCACGACGAGCGGAGCGACCCTGCTTGATGTTGTCGGTGACGCCGATGTGACCAGCAGCACGATCCATGTCGGCATCGAAGGATCAAGTTCTCCACTCACCGCCGGAGACCACCTTGTGCTCATCGACGCGACGGGAACGCTCACCGACACGGGAAGAACTGGCACCGGCGCTACCGCTACCCGATCCGCTGTCATGGCGACACAGGGCGTCACGCTGGTTTATACCTTCAACCTCTCGGTAGAGACCAACCAACTCATCGCCAGCCTGCCCAGCGCGGCACCGCCGCCGCCAGTTACGCCACCCCCCGCCCGCACCACCCCCGCCGACCTCATCTGGACAGGCGCGACCGACCGCAATTGGAACATCCTGACTTCAGAAAACTGGACGCCGGAATCCACCTTCATCAACGGCGATACCGTCACCTTCACCGATACCGGATTCGGGCAGGTCAATATCGTCACCCCCGGCGTCGCTCCGGCGGCAACGATCTTCACCAACACCCAAGGTCACGATTACAGGGTGAGCGGCACCATTTCCGGCACAGGTACGCTGACCAAAACCGGCAACGGCAATCTGACCCTGACCGGCAACAACACCTACAGCGGCAACACCATCATTAACGCCGGTTCCCTCACCCTCGCCCTCTCTGGCGCGTTGCCCAACAGCAATGTCAGCATCGCCAGCCCCGCGACGTTCAATCTGTACAACCGCGTCGGCAAAAACCTGACACTGGCAAACGCCGCCCGGTTAAACGTCTATCAAGGCGCAGCCATCACCGGCAACCTCTCCGCCATCGGCAGCCTGCTGAATTTCTACCTGCCCGCCATCGCCACAAACGGCTACAGCCTGTTAAATGTCGGCGGCACCGCCAATATCACAAACAGCACAGTAAACGTCGGCATCCTCGGAAGCAGTTCGCCCCTGACAGCGGGCGACACGATTACCCTCATCAACGCCGCCAACCTGACAGGCAACCCCGCCAACACCATCGCCCACGGCACAGGAATGCAAGGCGTGAGCCTGCTCTACGACTTTGACCTGACCACCAACGGCAAACAACTACTGGCAACCGTAGCAGGCGGCACCCCGCCGATTGACCCCAATCCGCCCGTTACCCCACCCATTGACCCCAACCCGCCCGTTACTCCGCCCGTCGACCCGAACCCGCCGACTGACCCGACCCCACCCGTAACGCCGCCCACAAACCCCGGCATAAATCTCAACCCGCAAACCAAGGCCTTAGCCGAAGGCTTTTTGAGCGGCACGGCATTTTTGAATCAGGCACAGGATTTTGCGGCGGAGCGCGGCATCCATTCCGCCCTGCAAACGGTTCAATCATCCGACAAACACGGCTTCGCCGCCATCGGCTACAGCACCCTGCGCCACAACACAGGTTCACATGTCGACGTAGACGGCTACACCCTGTTGGCAGGCCTCGCCGCAACCACGCCCACCCAAACAGGCAACCTCACCACCGCCGCCTTCATCGAACACGGCGAAGGCAATTACGACAGCTACAACAGCTTTTCCAATGCCGCCAGCGTACACGGCAAAGGCGACACCCAATACACCGGAGCAGGCATTTTGGCGCGCTTTGCCTTTGACGAAACCCAAGCAGCCCCCTTGTACCTCGACGCCAGCATCAGATCAGGCAAAGTCAAAACCGACTTCAGCGGCAACCTCTACGACGGCTTCGGAAGAGCCGCCGCCTACAACGCTAAATCCACCTACGTAAGCGCGCATGTGGGCGCAGGCTATGTGATAAACCTCACTGAACAGAGCAAGCTGGATGTCTACGGACAATACCTCTGGAGCCATCAAAACGGCGACACCGTAAAACTCACCACAGGCGAAACGGTGAAATTCGAGGCAGTGGATTCGCAAAGAACAAAACTGGGCGCGAAATGGCATCACGCCCTGAACGCAAAAACCACCGCCTACGTAGGCGCAGCGTGGGAGCATGAATACAACGGCAAAGCCAACGCCAGCATCTACGGCTACAAACTGGACGCCCCCAAATTGAAAGGCGATACAGGCGTACTGGAAGCAGGTCTGACCCTAACCCCCACCGCCGCAAACCAACAAGGCTGGTCGCTGGATTTGGGCGTGCAGGGCTACACGGGCAAACGCGAAGGCGTAACGGGAAGTTTGCGGGCGCGGTATCGGTTTTGAGCCTGGGAGCGCCGGCGTCCCCGCCGGCGGTTTTAAGATTTTTCGCGCGGAACCAAACCCGCCGGCGGGGACGCCGGCGCTCCCAGCAACGGCAAACGCCGACAATCCGTGTCAAGCATTCGGGCACGGCACACCGGGGCACGGCACGCCGTGCCCCTACATGTGATCCGCCCATTCTCCGACATTGCCGACCATTCCTCGTAGGGGCACGGCGTGCCGTGCCCTGGGGCGGCAAGATGTTTGCGTCGCAAGCGCAGGTTTCTGGTAGCGAGCGTAGATACCGCAGGGTGATTTTTGTGCGCCTACGGCGCAGGCTCTTGATTCCTGACATCTGACCGCTGATTCCCGCCTCTCTCCCCGAACCGAAAACCATAAAAAATATCCAACGCGTGATCACTCCCCGTTTGACCGACCAGGGAGAGGCGGCGGGTGAGGGCGTAGGTGAGTTTTAGCACGCTTTCGGTGCCGGCGATGGATTGTTCGTAGGAGAGGGTCAGGCCGTCCGCCAGCCTTGTGCCGACGCGGACGACCTGGTTTTGGGCGGTGTCATCGGTGTGCGTGCCAAAGCCTCCGGTTTGGGCGACTTGACTGGTGGGGGCGTGGCTGCCACCGGATTTGCCCATGCTGATATTGACGCCCAACGAACGTTGCAGGTCGAGGAGCGCGCCGCCGCCGTCCTGTCCGCCCAAAATGGCTTCGGCGGCGGTCAGCAGGGTGGCGTAGTCGGCGCCGCTTTGTTCGTCCGGCGCTTCGCCAAAAACCAGCCAGGAGAGTTTTTCCGCGTCCGGCACATTGGGTTCGGAGATGAGGCGGATAACGGGTTTTTGCGCCGTGCCGGTGATGCTGACGCCCGCTTCGACCGCTTGGTCTTTTCGCATGGCGCGCAGGTTGAGGCCAGGATTTTGCAGCAGACCGTTAAACGTGAGGATGCCCTGTTCAATTTCCAGATGTTGACCGTAGGCGTCGAAACGTCCGTCGGAAACGCGGATGCTGCCGGTGGCGCGGGGCGGTTCGCCGGATTGTCCGGCGATGCGCAACGCGCCGCGCAAGCGGCTGTACACGCCCGCGCCGACGAAATACAGCCGGGAACCCAGGTCGATGTCGACGGCGAGATTGGTACGCAGGGGCGCTTCGCCGTCGGCGTGCGTTTCGCCATTTTGCGAAGCGCGGGTGACGATGACATCATCGGAGAGTTTCGGCGCGCCCATATCCGCCAGCCGCCAATAGCCGCCATCCACATTCAGCCTTGCGTCCACATTCAGACGCTTGCTGTCCGCCGGATTTTCCACAAGGCGCAAGCGTCCCGTGCCGGAGAGGAGGAGCCATTGTTCCGGTTTTTGCATCACGCCCAACTTGTCGAGCCGGAATTCCAGTTGCCCGCCCGATGCACTGTCCGCCGCGTTGTCCACCGCCGATAGCCGCAAAAAACCCTGTCCGCTGACTTCTCCCGTCGTCTCCGCGAGCGGGAGCAGGGCTTCGCGTTGGGCGCGGTCGAGTTTTTGCGGCAGCGGGGCGTGCGGGTTGCTGAATTGAAAATGTTCCAGACGCAGCATGTGCTCGTCGAAGGAGAGGCGCAGCTTGCCGGATTCCAGCCGCAAGCCCATGTCGAGCGCGGCAAAGGACAGCGCATCGGCATGGACGAAGCCGCGCCAGCGCGGGGTGGATGGGCTGCCTGCCAGCGTGATTTCGGCATCCACGCGCCCGCCTGTGCGGTAGCTTGCGCCTAATAAAGGGGCAAGCCAGGCGAGGTTGTCGCTGTGCAATTTGAGGTCGCCCTGTAGTGGCTGCCCGGCAGTGAACGGGTAGACGAGGGCGTTGATGCTGGCTTGCCAGGGCGCGTCGCCGACATTGCCTTGCACCGTGGCGTGGTCGAGGGTGAGGCGTTGCGCGTCGAGGGCGAGGGCGGCGGGGGCGGTGAGTTTGATGAGGGCGGCGGTTTTGGCGTCGGGCACCGCCGCAAACTGTAATTGTTCCAGCGTACCCTTCCATTGCCGCGCCGCCATCAGTCCGCCAGTGAGCGCCAGGCGCAAGCGCCCCGCGCCCGCAGAGGGCGATGCAAGGTCGGCGTCCAGCGTCAGGCGGTGCGCGCGCGCGCTGCCGGTGAGTTCCAGTTCTCCCGCCCGCAGGGAACCTGCGTGACTGGTGAGTTGGGCGAGGGACAGTTTGAGGGAGAAAGGGTTGTCGCCCGGCGTGCCCGTCAAGGCTTGCACATTGAAATCTGATTGAAAGCGCAAGCCTTGCAGGTTGATGCCGTCTGGCAGGGCGAGTTTGCTGCTGCTGGCTTCGCCCTTGATGAAAGGGGTTTCGAGCTTGCCGGAAAGAACCAGATGCACGTCAAGGTCGCCGCTGATGGGGGGCATCTCCAGATGCGGCGCGGTAATGGCAACGGTCAACTCGTCTTTGGCTGCCCCCAGCGCGCCCTGAAATTTTGCGTGATTGTTTCCCAGATTCAGGTCTACATCAACGCCCTGCAACCGCGCCGCCGCGTAGTGCAGCTTGCCGCGCCCTTGCAGCTTTTGTCCGGCGAGCGACCCCGGCGGCAGGGTGAAATCGAGTTGCAGTTTGTGTTGGTTTGCTTCGTTGCCCAAATCCAGTTGCAGATGAAAATTGGCGGCAAGGTCGCCCGTGGGCAGTTGTTCGGGCAGGAAGCGGCGCGGGTCGATGCGGGTGAATTCGCCGTCTGCCCGCAAGGTCGGCGTTTTGTATTCCAGATTGCCCTGATAGCGACCTTGACCGAAAAAGCGGGCGTCGAGGGCGGTGAGTTTGAGCGTGTTGTCCTGCCAGAGAAAATTTCCGCTCAGGGTTTCCAGCGGCAGGGCATGGGCGTCGAGGCTGCCCGCGCGTTTGTTGCGAAGCTCAAAATGACCGGAAGGCATATCGTCGGTCAGCGTCACATCCGCCAGAATATCCAGACTGGCTTGCGGCAGATTGGGCAGCCAGCGCGAGGGATCAAAATCCTGAATTTGGGCGTGCAACGCGGTCAGGGGTTGTGCGGCGAAGGGGGTCAGCGTGGCGGAAAAACGTCCGCTGTTATTGTTAGCGTCCAGCAATCTGCCTTCCACGGGCAGGGCGAGCAGGGAACCATCGGCAGCCAGATGCAGGGTCAACGCGCGCGGCTTGCCCGCGAGAAGCGTGGTCGCGTCGATGTCCAGCGTCGCGGACAGGGGCAGGGTGCCTTCGCCGAACAACGTGCCTTCCAGATCGAAGCGCAGATCGTCGCGCGCCCAATTCGCCGCGAACGCGTGGTGGCGACCATCGCTGGCGAGGCGCGCTGTCAGGTTGCGGACGAGCGGGGTTTGATTGAAGTCAAGGCGGGCAATGTCCAGACGCTCCAGCACCAGCGCGAAAGGCAAGGTCAGATTTTCCGGCGGCGGCGCGGGGGCATCGGAAGCGGCAGGTTTGGTGATGTTCAGGCGCTTGATGCCGACGCGCGCGATGGTGAGTTGCCCATGCCGCAACAGGGCGGGCGACCAGTCGACTGTCAACCCGGTCAGGGTGATTTGCTCCTCCGCCGCCCAGGTCAGCGTTTCCAGACTGAATGTATCCAGCCAACGCCCGCTTGCGCCCGTGGCGTGCAATCGCCCGCCGCTCATGTAGGTTGCCAGTTGCAGGCTGAAATTCAGTCCGCTGGCAGTCGTCACGAGCCACGCCGAAAATGCCAGCAGCAAGACGGCGAGCAGCACGCCCGCGACGAGCAGGCGGGTGAGCGGTTTGGGGATTTTTTTAAGCAAGCGCATGGTCAAAACGGCAAAGAGAGGGCGAAGTGCAGATGCCAGTTATTGCCATAGGCGAGGTCGACGCCGACCGCGCCCGCTTCGCTCTTCCAGCGCGCGCCCACGCCGTAGCCCTGTTGCAGGCGAAAGGTTTTTTTGTCATCGCCCGCGTTGCCTACGTCGACAAAGGCGGCGACGCCCCATGGGCTATTGGTGAGCCAGTGGGTGAATTCGCCGCTGGCGGTGAGCAGGTAGCGTCCGCCGAAAGTCGTGTCGCCTTCCCGGATGCCCAGACTTTGATAGCCGTAACCGCGCACGGATTGCGTGCCGCCCGCGCGAAAGAGAAAATTCTGCGGGATGCCCTTGCGACTGTCCGCCAGTACGATGCCGCCTTCCGCGCGCAGGGTCAGGATGTTTTGTGGAGTCAGGCGGAAATTGTGCAGGGTTTCCCCGTAGAGGCGCACAAAATTCTGGTCGGAAATGGGGCGAATCGCGCCGCCGATTTGAATCTGGCTGACATGGTTGAACCAGAACGCATCCGCCGCGAGTCTGGGCGTCCAGGTCCACGCGCTGTTGATGGCGAGCGACCGATTGCGGCTTTGCGGCAAGCCCTCCGAAATTTCCTTTTCCGTGATGTAGCTCAAGGTCAGCACATTTTCCACGCTGCCCTGCCGATGGCTGCGGCTGATGCCCAGCGATCCGGTTTGCAGTTTCAGATTGCGGATGTCGGAATGTTCGACCAGCGCGCCGAAGGCGTAGTGGTAATCCTCCGGCGTCGGCGGCAAAAAAATGTCGGCATAGGCGGATTGCTTCAACTGTTCCACCCGCACGCCGCTGTTTAACTGCCATGCGCGGGAAAACAGGTCGGCGGTGCGAAAATTCACTTCCACCCGCGCGCCGGTATTGCTGCTCACACCCGCCCCCAAATTCAAACGATGCGGCGATTGCTCGCGCAACGTGACCTGCACCGGCGCAACGATGACATCATTTTCAGTTGGCGCGACATTGCCCGCCTCGCCCGCCGCAACTGTCTCCATCCGCACGGAAACCGAAGTGAAATAAGGCGTGTTTTCCAGCGCGCTTTGCAGCGCGGTGAGGCGGTTCTCGTCATAAGGGTCGCCCGCTTTGACCTGCCGGTTGTAACGCGCCACCAGTTCCGGCGAATAGCGTCCCAAGCCGCTGATTTCCAATGCCCCGAAACGGTAGGCGGCGCCGCTGTCATAGTGGATTTTCAAGCGCGCCCGATTGTGGTCGGCATCCACGGCGGCGCGACTTTCCAGCAGGCGCGCGGCAGGAAAATCGCGCTCCATCAAGGTCATCAGCAGACCTTCCTTGGCGCCCGACCAATCCGCCTGCCGAAACGGCGCATCAGTTTTCAACGCCCACGCTTCCCGCAGGGCGGCTTTGCGTTCTTCCGGCACGGCACCGTCGAGGGTGATGTCCACCTGTTCAACCAGCGTGCGCGCGCCGGGTTCGACCTGAATGACGAGGGTGGCTGGCTCGCCCGTGACTTGCAGACGGGCATTGAAATACCCTTCTGTCGCCAATAAGGTTCGACCTTCCTTGTCGATGCGCTGGGCAAAGGCGGCACGGGCGTTGGCGTCGGCATCGTCCGCGAGTTCCAGAGGCAAGTAACGTTGCAAAAGCGCATCCAGCGGCGGCGGGGCGATGATGTGCGGCGGGGCGGCGAAGGCGAAGGGGGAAAAGAGAAGAAGGAGGAACAGTAGTGCGAGGCGAGCAGGTTTTTGACAAAGATCGCCCCTGCGGTTTCTCGTAGGTTGGGTAAGCGAAGCGCAACCCGACGGTTGTGAACAATCGGCGCAAAGCGCCGCTAACCAATTTGCGGCGGTTGTTATAACGGTTGTTATTTTTGCGGCGCGCAGCAGCAGAGGGTACGACCGTCGGGATGCGCCGCTCACCGGCTTTCCCAACCTACGGGCTATCCATATGGAATTATGGGTAATCCTCATCTCCCACGAGGGGAGAGGGGCGTTAAGGTGCGCCTTCATCCCGTTCAACCCGCCGCCCGCCGCGCGACAGGCTTCTTCCAGAACCGCAAACAATGCGCGCCGCTGGCTGCCAGCACATCCTGCGCGGGCAGGTGGCGGCTTTTGAAATTCATCACCCGACAGCCATAAGGAAAACGCACATCATGGGTGATGTAGTAATGCTGACATTCCCGACAGTTGGGCAGGTTTTCCGACATGGACGGGCAGAGGAAACAGGATTAATGGCGAGAAAACTTCTGCGCCAGCAGCGCGAGTTTATCGGCAGTCACCCCGCGCCCCGCATCGGCTTCAGGCGCCGACTTCGGCGGCTTGCGCCCGGTTTTGGCGGGATCGCCTGTGGGTTTTTCGCGCGGCTCTGCCTTGGGTTTGGGGGGGGGTTGGGGACGTTCTGTTTTTTGTTGCGCTGGCGGTTCCGGCGTTTGTTCCGCCCGTTCCGCTTTTTGCCGCTCGCGCTCCGCCTTCTGCGCGGCGCGGCGTTCGTCCGCCTGTTTCTTCATGCGCTCGCGCAGGGTATCGGTGGCGTGCTGACGATGTTCTTCCGTCACCTCGCCAGCGGGCGAACCCTCCAGATCAAACCGCTCTGTCGCCTTCGTCATGCCACGCAAATAACGGTTGCCGTGCGTGTGCAAGGAAAGCGCGATACGCAGCGCCTTTTTATTCACCTCCGGCAACGCCAGCTTGATGGCTTTGTCGATGCCGATGGCAAGCGGCAGACAATCGCGGAACACCGGAAACTGCGTTTGCAAGGTTTTCAGCAAATGACGCGGATTCTGCGCGACGGGTTCGGGCGCGGATGCGGCTTCGCTCACAGATTCAGGCGCGCTTTCAGGCAATGTCGCGTGGCAGGGCGGTTCGAGAACCGCTCCTCCCGCATCGGCGGATTCATCGGATACAACAGACGTTGCAGGCGTTGCAAGGGGTGTTTCAGAAAGTTGGGCGGCGTCGGAATTCATTACAGCAGGCTCGGATGAAAAAGGGTCGGGTTGCAAATGAATGTGCAGGGTAGCACATCGGGTATCAGATGACAGGTGTCAGGGGTCAAAAGCCGGGGCAATCGCATGAATTCCATCATCCGGGTCAAGCATTCGGGCACGATGCCAAGATTTATTCCAATTCGCATTGAAAGCGAACCTTTGTCGACTTTGCCTTGCCGTGCAAGAGCACTGTCTTCGGGCAGTCTTCGCGTCTCGCTTCTAGTGTTGAGTTCATTAAATAAGTTTTATATATACGCCTAATGTTTTTTGAAAAGTTACCATGAAAACAAACGATTAGCACATTTATATTAATCAATGTTTATTCATGAACGCCACACTAGCGACCCGAAATTACGAGGGCGCTTCGCGCCACCACCCCGTCAGGCTTCGCCTGCCACCCCTCCGTGGGAGGGGAATTGTTCGTGCCTTCGTTTGGGTTTATTTCCGTGTTTGACGCAATTTGATACGCTCCCGGAATTCATGCCAGCAACGGCGGCACCGGGCAATCCAGGCTCTGCGCGAAGGCGCGTAATAATTCGGATTCGGTGACGGTGATTTTGCCGTCGTGTTCCACGGCGGCGACGCAGGCTTGCAGGAGTTTTTGGCGGAAACGCGGGTTGGCCTGGGAGAGGCGGGCGAGGGCGTTTTCGACGAGTTCGGGTTTGAGGGCATTTCTTGTCGGAAATGGCTGCGGATTGCTGACGGGCGACAGGGGAAGCGCGTGCTGATAGGCGGCGGCAGCGGCGGTTGCGTCAGAATTTCCGGCATAAGCGATGAGCGCCAGCAGGCGGGTGATGTCGGTGTCCAGCTTTTCCAGTCGCAAGGGCATCCGCACGGGAGTGGGCAGCAGGGTGTTTTTCAGGATGTGGTGGAGCGCGAATTCAGACGCCGAGACGCGACCATCGGCGTTTATCAGAACGTCGACGGTCGCCAGACAGCGTTGCCTGGCGTCTGTGTCCAGCTCGCGCAGGGCGGGGAGCGTCATGTCGAGCAGGGGCAGGCGTTTGTGCGGGGCTTCGCCCTGCAACCATTGTTGGTGCGCGCAGGCGGCGTCGGCGGTTTGTCGGGTGTGGCTTTGGGTGATGGCGTCGAGTTGCGCTTGCTGAATTTCTGGGCGTTTGGAGAGCAGCAGGGCGAAGACGACGGCGACGGTGGCATGAGGACGATTGAGGTCGGCGGCGAGGGGGGGCGGCAGTTCCGCGAGAAACTTTTGGGCGTAGCGGATTTCTGTGCCGCCGATGGCGTTCAGGAAACTGATGCCGGTTTCTTCGTCTGCGCCATTTGTCCGTTGTGGATTACTTTTCGGCAAACTCGACGGGTCGATGTTGTCAATGCGGGCAATGCGTTGTTCGATGGGCGGATGGCTGGCGAACAGTTGCAGGAACGAGAATCCGCCGCTATTGCTGAAAAACAGGTGACTGGCTTCTTCGGCGTTGGGATGTTCGATGCGCGAACCGATGTAGGCGATTTGCCGCAACGCGCCGGAGATACCTTCCGGGTTGCGGGTGAATTGCACGGCGGAAGCATCGGCAAGGTATTCGCGTTGTCTGGAAACGGACGCTTTGATGAGGCGTCCGAAAAACACGCCGATGTAGCCGATGAGGGTGAGGAAAATGCCAAAGAGCACGATGCCGCCGGATTTTCTGCCGCGTGCGCGACACAGGGCGCGTCCGACTTTGGTGAGGATCAGGATGCCGTTTAACACGCCGATCAAGCGCATGTTCAGACGAGCGTCGCCATTGACGAGGTGACTGATTTCATGCCCGATGACGCCTTGCAACTGGTCGCGGTTGAGGCGGTCGAGCAAGCCACGGGTGACGGCAACCACGCTGTCGGCGGGCGTGGCGCCGGCGGCGAAGGCGTTGAGGTCGGCTTCGTCGTCGAGCAGAAAAACCTGCGGCGCGGGAATGCCGGCGGCGATGGACATTTCATCGACGACATTCAATAGCCGTCGTTCGTCGGCGTCCGCTGTTTCACGCGGGATGTAACGCCCGCCCAGTTCAGTGGCGATGAAAGCGCCGCCTTGTTTGGAGATTTGAAGGATTTTATAGAGCGAGGCGAGCACGATGCCGCCGCCCACCAGAAGGCATGTCCAGAAAAAAAGCCTCGCGTCCCAGAAAGAAGGTGAAGGCGCCTCCGCCTTGCCAGACAGCAGGCGGGCAGGGTTAAACGTGATGGCGGCGATGAAATAGACCGCCAACACGATGCACAACACCGCGAGCGCGAACCAGAAGATGAGCCAGCGGCTTTTGCGCCTTGCGCGGGCTTGTTCGCCAAAAAAGTCCATATTTTGGAGTTAACGGGATTTCAGAATGTCGTTTAAGGCGGCGTGCACGTTGTCTTCCAGCCCTTGCCGGATTTCTTTCACGATGTCGGACAACACGCTTTGCAGGGCGGCTTCGATCAGACTGGGCATTTCGGCGTCCAGCCGCTTGCGGAGTAAAGTAAGGATGTCTTCGCGCAGGTGTTCCATGTCCAGCGTCAGCGCCTCATCGTCGAAGGCGGCGGGCAGGGTGAAGGGCGCTTCGGAAACATCCAGCGGCGCTTCCAGAGCCTTCAATGGGGGAACAGGCACGATGTCGGTGAGCACGGGCAGGTCATCGAAATCATCGGGAGGCAGTTGTGTGGCTGGCGGTTCAACCGACAGGCTGGCGTGGGTGGGCGCAAAGCCGGAAGTGTTGGTCTGCACGAGGTCGGCATTCTGGCGGGACATGAGGGCGTTGGCGCGGGAAACGAGGGCGTCCGTGCTGTTCGGGATGTTATCCGCGTCATCGTACAGCGGGGGGAATGGCACGTCGTCTGGCGGCAGTTTGTCGGGCGGCGCGGCGCGCTCCAACTCAATCGTCGGCGGGGGATTGGGGGTGCCCTCCTGCTCATCCTGTTGCGGGTTGAAGCGGTTGAGCGAATCCAGCAGGCGGTCCAGGGCGTGATCTTTGGAAGTGTTATCCACGGGAATTACCGTTCGTTCATGTCAATGAACTGAACAGGATACCCCATTTCCTTGTAATGGCGGGTGCGTAATCTTGCGTCGCCGCGCCCTTTTTCGGATTGGTCGACGATTTCAATCAGGCTTTGGAATCGCTCGATATTGTCCGGCACGCTGCCTCCGAGATTGAGCAGGCGTTCGTTTTGCAAAAGCGGCGCGTCCATGCGTTCGGTGAGGATGATGGGCGTCACGGACGCCAGTTCGGAATCTGCCCGGCAGTGCGGCAGAAAACCGAGGGGCGCTTGTGTCCACAACAGGCGGTCGAGAAAAGCCGCCTGTTCAGGATCGGGGACAAAAACGGTGAAGTTTTTGCCCTGCGCGTAGGTCTTGGCAATCAACGCCGCCGCCGCGCGCAGACGATCCTGAACATTGTGGTAGAAAAAAACCTTGGGCATATTTACGGAATTTCCAGTTGTTTCAAGCGTTGCAGGATGAAGTGGCAGAGCAATGCGACCGGACGCCCGGTGGCGCTTTTGCGCGCACCGGATTTCCAGGCGGTGCCGGCGATGTCCAGATGCGCCCACGGGTAATTTTTGCCAAACCGCGAGAGAAAGCTGGCGGCGGTAATCGCGCCGCCTTCGCGCTCGCCCACGTTCGCCATGTCCGCAAAATTGCTTTTCAACCCTTCGCCGTATTCTTCCCAAAGCGGCAGTTGCCAGATTCTATCCTGCGCGCTTTCTCCGGCTTGCAACAATTCTTTCGCCAGGGCGTTATGGTGGGTGAACAGCCCGCTGGCGAGATGCCCCAGCGCGACGACGCACGCGCCGGTCAGGGTGGCAACGTCGATGACTGCGCTGGGCTTCAGGCGTTCGGCGTAGGTGAGGGCATCGCACAGCAGCAGGCGACCTTCGGCGTCGGTGTTCAGGATTTCGATGCTTTGACCGGAGAGCGAGGTCACGATGTCGCCGGGGCGCGTGGCATTGCCGCCGGGCAGGTTTTCGCTGGCGGGGATGAGGGCGACGAGGTTGATGGGCAGTCGCAAACGCGCGGTGGCGTGCAGCGTCCCCAACACGGCGGCGGCGCCGCACATGTCGTATTTCATTTCGTCCATTTTGGCGGCGGGTTTCAGGGAAATGCCGCCGCTGTCGAAGGTGACGCCCTTGCCGATGAGCGCCAGCGGCGCTTCGGAAGGCGCCGCGCCTTGATAACCCAGCACGATGAAACGCGGTTCCTCACGCGAGCCTTTGGCGACGGCGAGCAGGGCGTGCATCCCCAGTTTTTCCATTTCATGACGACCGAGAATTTCGCAATCCAGCTTGAATTCGGTCGCCATGCGCCGCGCGGTGTCGGCGAGGTATTCCGGCGTGCAGACGTTGGCGGGCTGGTTGCCCAGATCGCGGGCGAGGCGGATGCCTTCGGCAATGGCTTTGCCCTGCGCGAGCGCGGCTTCGGCTGCGGCGAGTTCGTTGCGGCGTTCGACAATGAAGGTCACTTTTTCGAGTTTTCGGGATGAGCGTTTGCGCCCCTCTTCCTGGTTGCTCTTGTAGTGGTCGAAGCGGTAGCTCACTTCCGCCGCGATCAGCGCGCCCTGCCGGATGCGCCAAACGCTGTTGGGGCCTATGCGTTGTTTGATGCTGCTTTCGGTCAGAAAGAGGATGGCCTCGCTCACGTCGAGCGCGTTCAAGGTCTGAATGCTCTCGCGCACGGCTTTGCAGAATTCCGCTTCGCGGTAATCCTTTTCCTTGCCCAGTCCGACCAGCAAAACGCGGTCGCAAAGCGTGCCGGGGACGTTGTAGAGGGTCAGGGTCGAGCCGACCTTGCCTTCCATGTCGCCGCGCCGGAGGATGTCGGAAATATGCCCGCCGGAAACGTTGTCAATGAGTTCCGCGGGCAGCGAAAGTTTGCGCGACTCGAAAATGCCGACCACGACGCAAGCGCTACGCTGTTTGTCCGGGCTGCCGCTTTTTATGCTAAATTCCATTGTTGCTCTCCTTCTCTGGTTGGGGGGTGCGACTTGTTATGAGTTTATTTTGTGGTGCTGCGTGGTCGATTATCACAATTTCTTCTTACACAAGTCAAAAAACTCTGGTTTTTTTATAAGCTGATGCCCATGATTTTCGAGCGCGCTGCGCGACGTGAATTTGCTCATGCGGCGGCAGGCGTATTCGTCGCGCTGTTTGCCATTCTCATCTCGACGCAACTCATCCGTCTGTTGAACGAAGCCGCTGGCGGCAGGCTCGCGCCGGAAGCGGTGGCGGCATTGCTGGGCTTCGCCGCCCTGAATTACTTGCCGGTGGTGCTCTCGCTCACGTTGTTCATGGCGATTCTGATGTCGCTTTCCCGCGCCTACCGGGATTCGGAAATGGTGGTGTGGTTTTCTTCCGGTTTGCCGCTGACCGCATGGCTGCGTCCGGTGGGGCGTTTCGCCTTGCCTGTCGTGCTGGTGGTGGCGATGCTGTCGATGTTCCTCTCGCCCTGGGCGCTGTCGCGCAGCGCCGAATACCGCAATCAACTGGACGCAAAAAGCGACGCCTCGCAGATCGCGCCGGGGGCGTTCCGCGAGGCGAGTTCCGGCGGACGCATCGTGTTCGTGGAAAAGCTTTCCGAAGATGCCCGCGAGGTGCAAAACGTCTTTGTCACCAGCGTACAGGAAGGGCGTCTGGGCGTGGTGATGGCGGATCGCGGGATGCAGGAAACAGCGGAAAACGGCGACCGTTTTCTGGTGTTGCAACACGGGCAGCGTTACGAAGCCGAACCCGGCACGCCGGAATTTCGCGTCATGAATTTCGAGCGTTACAGCGTGCGGATCCAGGAAGGCGCCGCCAAAGAAACGGAACAAACGCCGAAGACCACGCCCATCTGGGAACTGGACGCGGGCAACGATGTCCGCGCCGCCGGTGAATTGCTCTGGCGCGTGGGCTTGCCCGCCGCCGCCCTGTTGCTGGCGTTTCTTGCCGTGCCCTTATCCTTCGTCAATCCGCGCGCCGGACGTTCGATGAACATGGTTTTCGCCATCGTGGTGTTCTCGCTCTACAACAATCTGCTTTCCCTCACCCAGGCATGGGTGGCGCGCGGCAAACTCTCCTTCGAGGTGGCGCTGGTCGCGCCGCACCTCTGTATGCTTCTTGTGCTGGCGGCGCTCTTTTTCCATCGGCTGTCGGTGTTGTCCTTCGCAAGGCTCGTGCGAGTGAAGCGATGAAACAACCTTCCACATGGAGCGTCTTTTTCGGCGTGCTGCCCTTGTTGGCGGGATTGACGCCAGCGCACGCCCAGCAGGCACCGCAACGACCGGGCGTATTGGAACAATTTCGTACAGATGAGCGTCTGGAAGAAATACGCAAGCGTCAGGAGAACTCGCCAGCTATCCGCCTGCAAACGCCGCGTATCGAACAGATAGAGACTTTGCCGGAAAAAGAATCCCCCTGTTTTGTGATTGAGCGGATCGACCTGAAAGGTGAAGGGCTTGAAACTTTTGCCTGGTTATCTGCGACGCTCAACGATACGACAGTGGCGGATGCTCCTGTCGGGCGGTGCATAGGGAAAAAGGGGATTGATATTGTGTATCGACGGGCGCAGAACGCGCTGATCGAAAAAGGGTTCATGACGACGCGGGTGTATCTGGAAGCGCAAGACATCAGAACCGGAACGCTGACTTTGCTGCTGGTACCGGGGCGATTGCGGCGGCTGGAATTTGAAGGCAATGTTTCTCCCCGCTGGCGGCTGACGGGAGGCTCCGTCCTGAAACAGGGCGATTTAATCAACCTGCGGGATGTCGAGCAGACGCTGGAGAATCTGCAACGGGTACCCGGTGTCAAGGCCGATATCCGGGTGTTGCCGGGCGATGCTCCGGGGGAAAGCGACCTTGCCATTCTTTATGAGCAGCAACGATTTTTGCGGGGCAGCGTTTCTTTTGATGATGGGGGGATGCGTTCGACCGGGAAATACCAGATGGGTTTGAGTCTGTTTCTGGATAATCCTGTGGGCATTAACGATACCTTCTATCTTTCGCTCAATCACGACTTGGACAAATACCGGAAACGCGAAGACGGAAAACATCCGGGAAGTTTGAGTTCGATTCTGCACTATGCGTTTCCAATAAAGTATTGGACGCTTGCTGTCACGTACAGCGCCAGCCAAAACGATCAGCGCGTGGCTGGCGCTTTTGTGGATTACCGCTATCGCTCCCGACAGCGGGATGCGGAAATTTCAGCAGGGCGGCTGTTGTACCGTGATGGGGTCAGCAAAGTGAGCGCGGATTTTGGCGTATTCCGCAAGGATTATCACAATTACATCAATGATGTTGAGGTGGAAGTCCAACGCAGACGGATAGGGGGATGGAAGGCGAATATCCGCTATCAGCGGTTTATTGGCGACAAGGTTCTGGCGGGCTATGCGGGGTATCGGCGAGGAACAGGCGCGTTTCACGCGATTTCCGCACCCGAAGACGCGTTTGAAGAAGGCACGGCGCGCTACAAGATTCTTGAAGCGGGCATCAATCTTGGAATGCCGTTTCAGGTGGGCGGGCAATCGTTTTACTACCGGGGAGATTTGCGCGGACAGTGGAATTTTACAGATCTTTCCCCAACGGACAAATTCATGATTGCCGGACGGCACACGGTACGTGGATTTGATGGTGAAACGGTTTTAGCCTCGGAACGGGGCTGGCTTGTTCGGAACGACTTTATCCTGCCGCTTGCCAATGGGATGTTTTCACCGTATTTGGGGGTGGATTATGGGGAGGTGCATGGCAAGACGAGTCGTTTTCTGGTGGGCAAGCGGCTTTTGGGCGCGGCGTTGGGGTTGAAGGGGGGTTATCAGGGAATGGATTACGATCTGTTTGTTGGAGCGCCCATCTACAAGCCGGACGATTTCAAGGCGGGCGGGGTGGTCGGGTTCGATTTCAATTATGCGTTTTAGTTATATATTCAATGAGTTGCTAACGGGGTTGTCTTGATGTTAGTGTCTTGTCCTGATTGAAGAGGTCGCGTAATTTTTTCTGATTTTTCCCTTGAGAAGTCTGATTTTCCGAGGTTTGTTCCATGTTAGAGACGCATCGTCGTCCTTCTCTTCTGTGCCGGTTTTTCCTGTGTGTACTCAGTTTTTGCCTTGTCGCGCAGAACGGAGCCTGGGCGCAGGTGATCGCGTACAAAAAAGCGGCGGGGCGGGAGCAGGCGACGGTGTTGAGAGGGGGGAACGGCGTTCCGGTGATCAACATCCAGACGCCGGGTGCGGGCGGGGTATCGAGGAATGTTTACAGCCAGTTTGACATTGGGGAAGAAGGGGCGATATTCAACAACTCGCGCAAGGGGGCGGTCACTTATCTGGCGGGGGAAATAGAAGGGAATCCCTGGTTAAGCCGGGGTACGGCAGCGATCATCCTGAACGAGATTGTCTCAAGTGACCCCAGCCATTTACGGGGTTTGCTGGAAGTAGGCGGGATGCGGGCAGAAATCATCATTGCCAATCCTTCGGGGATTGTTGTCAATGGCGGTGGATTCCTGAATGCCAGTCGGGCGACCCTGACGACCGGAACGCCGCTGCTGGAACAGGGCGTTCTGAAAGGGTACAGCATCCGGGGAGGCGAAATACGGGTAGAAGGCGGCGGGCTGGAAGCGCGGGATGTGGACTACACGGCGATACTGGCGCGCGCGGCGCAGATCAGCGGCGCCCTGTACGCTGACGATCTCAGGATCATCACCGGAAGCAACGACATTGGAATTGATCATGAAACGGTAAAAACCGTCATGGGTCAAGGCGGGCAAAAGCCTGTTTACGCGCTGGATGTTGCCCAACTGGGGGGGATGTACGCCAACAGGATTTACCTGATGGGCACGGAAAATGGCGTTGGCGTCAAAAACGCGGGAGATGTGCTGGCGGGAGCGGGCGGTTTTTACCTGAACGCGGAAGGGCGTCTGGAAAATACGGGGCGAATCATTGCGGATGGTGATGTCACGCTCAATGCCCGACAATCGGTAGCAAATACGGGCGTTGCCTATGCTGGAGGTCAGTTTGACCTGAATGTGAAAGGTCGTTTGGACAACAGCGGGTTGATTGGCGCGGAGCGCACGGTCACGTTGAAGGCCGAGGGCGCGGACGGACAAATTGACAGTACGCTGGATTCACAACTGATTGCGGGTTTGAAGGGGGATGGCAGCCATGCCGAGGGGGCGGACTTACTGATCGAAGCCAGTCAGAATCTGCGCGCGGGTGGCGAGAACATCGCCAGCCGGAAGATGAGTTTGTCTGCGCGGGAAATTGATCTTTCCGGAAGTCGCACGCGGGCGGAAGAAATTCTGATCAATGCGCGACGCGCCGCGGAAACAGGCAAGGCATCGTCGGGCGTGCTGAGTACCGATTACGCGGAAGTGGTTGCCAAAAGAGTGTCGATAGAAGCGAAGACGCTCAGCAATGTCGGAGGCAAGCTGGTTCAGACCGGGCTTACGGACTGGTACCTCAGTCTGGAAGGCGCGCTGGACAACCGCAGCGGCATGATCAAAAACGCGGGTGATCTGTATATCAACGCGCTGCAACTGCTCAATGAAGACGGATCGGTTATTGAAAGCGACGCGGCGCTGGCGCTCTACATTGCGGGGCATCTCTCCAACGACGGGCTGATTCGCGGGCAGAAAAAAACGCGCGTTACCGCCAACAGTCTGACCAACATCGGACTGATAGACGGTTCAGTGGATGTAGCGACCCATCTTGACAATGGCGGCTGGGTGAGTGGTCTGGCAACAGCGGGGAATATCTGGAACCGGGGCGTTTTGAATGCTTCTGCCAGTGCGAGAAATACGCTTGATAACAGCGGGCGGATTGGGAGTCATGCCAGTGCGGGCGGCGATTTGCAAAATAGCGGCGCGATAGGCGCTACCGCTCTCGCCGGGGGCGATCTCATCAACAGCGGTGACATTGGCGGCAACGCGAGCGCGGGCAATCATCTGCAAAGCAGCGGCACGATTGGGGGCGGCGCAAGCGCAGGCGGCGATCTCGTCAACAGCGGCTACATTGGCGGCAACGCGAGTGGAACCCATCTTGCCAACGGCGGTGTGATTCGGGGAGAGGCTGGCGCACGAGGCAATCTTGATAACAGCGGTCAGATTGGGAGCCATGCGCGTGCGGGCGGTCATTTGCAAAATAGCGGCGCGATTGGCGGTGACGCAATTGCTGGCGGCGACCTGGGTAATCGTGGCGCCATCGGCGGCAATACCCGTGCCGGAGGCAATCTGGACAACAGCGGCAATATCGGTGGCAATGCAAAAGCGGGGGATACGCTCACCAATAGCGGGCTTGTCATCGGGAATGCCAAAGCCAAAAACGATTTGCACAACAGCGGTGATATTGGCGGCAATACCCGTGCCGGAGGCAATCTGGACAACAGCGGCAATATCGGCGGCAATGCAAAAGCGGGGGATACGCTCACCAATAGCGGGCTTGTCGTCGGGAATGCCAGAGCCAAAAACGATTTGCACAACAGCGGTGATATTGGCGGCAATACCCGTGCCGGAGGCCATCTGGACAACAGCGGCAATATCGGTGGCAATGCAAAAGCGGGGGATACGCTCACCAATAGCGGGCTTGTTGTCGGGAATGCCAGAGCCAAAAACGAGCTGACCAATCATGGTGACATTGGCGGCAATGCCAACGCAGGGGGTAATCTTGATAACAGTGGTTTTATCGTCGGCGATGCAAAAACCAAAAGCGATTTGACCAATGGCGGCGGTATTGGCGGGAGCGCCAGTGCGGGCGGGAATCTCAGCAACAATGGTGGCATCGGTGGCAGCGCCAGCGCCGCTGGAAGCCTCGGTAATGGCGGCAGTATTGCGGGTGGCGCAAGCGCGGGCGGAAGTCTCAGCAATAGTGGCGGTATTGGCGGGAGCGCCAGCGCAGGGGGAAATCTCAGCAACAGCGGTGGCATCGGTGGCAGCGCCAGCGCCGCTGGAAGCCTCGGTAATGGCGGCAGCATTGCGGGTGGCGCAAGCGCGGGCGGAAGTCTCAGCAACAGTGGCGGTATTGGTGGCAGCGCCAGTGCGGGCGGGAATCTCAGCAATAATGGTGGCATCGGTGGCAGCGCCAGCGCCGCTGGAAGCCTCGGTAATGGCGGCAGTATTGCGGGTGGCGCGAGCGCAGGCGGAAGTCTCAGCAATAGCGGCGGTATTGGTGGCAGTGCCAGCGCGGGGGGGAATCTCAGCAACAATGGTGGCATCGGTGGTAGCGCCAGCGCCGCTGGAAGCCTCGGTAATGGCGGCAGTATTGCGGGTGGCGCGAGCGCAGGCGGAAGTCTCAGCAATAGCGGCGGTATTGGTGGCAGTGCCAGCGCGGGGGGGAATCTCAGCAACAATGGTGGCATCGGTGGCAGCGCCAGTGCCGCTGGAAGCCTCGGTAATGGCGGCAGCATTGCGGGTGGCGCGAGCGCAGGCGGAAGTCTCAGCAATAGTGGCGGTATTGGCGGCGGAGCCAGCGCAGGGGGAAATCTCAGTAACAGCGGCGGTATTGCGGGCAATGCCAGTGCAGGGGGCAGTCTTGATAATGAAGGGGGGATTGGCGGCAGCGCCCGCGCGGGGAAAGATCTCTCCAACGCGGGTGGCATAGGTGGTTCAGCCAGCGCTCAAACGACGCTGGACAACGCGGGTCAGATTGGAACGAAGGGGGGCATTGTCAGTGTCAGCGCCAATCAGGTTCGCAATACGGGGGAGATTGGCACCGAACGCAGCGTGACGGTTGTTACGGCCAGAGCGGTAGACAACACGGAAGGCAATGTTCAGGGCGCGACGCTTCAGATTACGGCAGATCGCGTTGACAACACCCGTGGCGCTTTGCAGGCGGGAGAATCCTTGACGCTCACTGCCAGAGAAGCCATCGACAATACCGAAGGGCGAATTGCTTCGGCGGGTCAGCTTGCCATTCGGGACGCGGGCAGTATTTTGAGTGGCGACGCCGTAAAAGCATTGAATATCCAGAACAGGGACGGCGCCATCACCGCAGCCCAAAATCTTTATCTGGAAGGCGCGTCGCTGGCGTTTAACGGCAAGGTGGTCAGCCAAGGCGACTTTACCGCCCGCTTGAACGGTGACTACACCAATATTGCCGGGCAGGAATTCTATAACGCCAAAGGTTCGGTTTCGCTCTTTTTTACGGGCACAATCACCAATGACAGCCTCTGGCAGGCCGATGGCGGCTTGAACCTTTCGGCTTCGAGTATCTTCAATACCGCGAACGGCATCTTCAGTTCCTTTGGGCAAACCCGGCTGGAAACGCGAGAGGGCGACCTGAATAACCGGGGGCTGATTACAGGCAATTCCGTTGTGCTGCGTGTCCAGAATGGCGCGTTGGACAATCAGGGCGGCAGCATCACCGGCAACACGCTCTTTGCCCGCGTTGACGGCAACGTGGACAATCGTCTGGGGGCGATGGACATTAGTCAGCGCGCGGCGATACAGGCGGGGGGCGATTTTCTCAATACACAAGGTCAGGTGGATGCGGGCAGTCTGCAACTGGTTCTGGGCGGGGGGCTGGAATCGGGTTCCGGGGAACGGCAAGCTTCCATGACGGCGCGCGCGGGCGATCTGGACATTCATGCCGCGCAAAACGTGAACATGCAGGACACCCTGCTGACTGCGGCGGGAAATCTCCAGATCAATACGGACGGCAATCTCTCCCTCACCGGAGTGGAGGCCACCTCCGGCGGCAACATGACGCTGGCGGCGGCGGGCAACGTCGATATCAGCGGCAAGGTCGAACAGGAAGGGCAGATCAGCGAAACCCTGCAAACGAGAAAGGGGATGCGCGAGCAAACCCTGAGCGTTGATACGCAAACAACCGCGACCGCCGCTGTTTTGAACGCGGGGGGCGATCTGACGTTGAGCGCGGGGCAGGATCTCACCTTGTCCGGCGTGACTGGTCAAGGTCAGCGCCTTGACTTTAACGCGGGGGGCGACCTGACGATTCAGGGCATTGCCTCTACGCGAGAACACAGCGAAACCCGAACCAACACGCCGCTGTATGGCGGCACACAGTTTCAGAATGTCAGCAGCGCGCTCACAAGCGAGACGCAAACCCTGGGGAGTCGCTTTCAGGGTGAAACCCTGAGCCTTACGGCAGGCGACAACATCCAGATGATCGGCAGTCGGCTGGACGTTACCGCTGGCGGGCGAATTGTTGCGGGGGGGAGCGTTGAGTTACTGGCGGCACAAAACAGCGACGTGAGCCAGAGCCAGAACCAGTATGTTGGCGCGGGCGGCAGATTGTTTTGGACGATCAA
>BNUD01000009.1 GCA_025997095.1 Betaproteobacteria bacterium
CGCCGCCAAACTTCCGCGACAGCACGGTGGTGATCGCCGCCGTCAGCGTCGTCTTGCCGTGGTCAACGTGACCAATCGTGCCTACGTTTACGTGCGGTTTTGTCCGCGAAAATTTTTCTTTAGCCATTTGATTTCTCCTGTTTCCGGTTACTTCTTGTTAATAACGGCCTCGGCAACGTTTCTGGGCGCTTCCGAGTAATGTTTGAATTCCATCGAGTAGGTGGCGCGACCTTGCGACAGCGAACGCAGGGTGGTGGCGTAGCCGAACATTTCCGACAGCGGCACTTCGGCGCGCACGGCCTTGATGCCGCCGGGGATGTCTTCCATGCCCTGCACGATGCCGCGCCGGGAAGAAAGGTCGCCCATGACGTTCCCCATGTAGTCTTCCGGCGTTTCGACTTCAATCGCCATCATGGGTTCCAGAAGCGTGGGTTGCGCTTTTTTCATGCCATCCTTGAACGCCATCGAAGCAGCCATCTTGAAGGCGTTTTCGTTGGAGTCCACATCGTGATAGGAGCCGTCGAACAGGGTGAACTTGATGTCCACCACCGGGAAGCCCGCCAGCACGCCGCTCTTGACCGCTTCCTGCAAGCCCTTGTCGACTGCGGGAATGTACTCGCGCGGCACGACGCCGCCCTTGATGGCATCAACGAATTCATAGCCTTTGCCCGCCTCGTTCGGTTCGAGCCTGACCCAGACGTGACCATATTGACCGCGACCGCCGGATTGCTTGACGTACTTGCCTTCCTGCTCGACCGACTTCTTGATGCATTCGCGGTACGCCACCTGCGGCGCGCCGACGTTGGCTTCAACATTGAATTCGCGGCGCATCCGGTCGACGATGATGTCAAGGTGCAGTTCGCCCATGCCGGAGATGATGGTCTGACCGGATTCTTCGTCGGTACGCACGCGGAAAGACGGGTCTTCGGCAGCCAGACGACCCAACGCGATGCCCATTTTTTCCTGGTCGGCCTTGGTCTTGGGTTCCACGGCGACGTGAATCACGGGGTCGGGGAAAATCATGCGCTCAAGAATGACGGGCGCGTCGGGGTCGCACAGGGTTTCGCCCGTGGTGACTTCCTTCAAGCCCACGCAGGCGGCGATGTCGCCCGCCAGCACTTCCTTGATTTCGGCGCGTTCGTTGGCGTGCATTTGCAGGATACGACCGATGCGCTCCTTTTTCTGACGCACGGAGTTGTACACCGTGGAGCCGGATTGCAGCACGCCGGAATACACGCGAATGAAGGTCAACTGACCAACGAAGGGGTCGGTCATCAGCTTGAAAGCGAGGGCGGAGAATTTTTCGCTGTCGTCCGCCTTGCGGGAAATCGGCTGTTCGCTTTCATCAACGCCCGACACCGGGGGAATATCCACGGGTGACGGCAGGAATTCAATGACGGCATCCAGCATCCGTTGCACGCCTTTGTTTTTGAAGGCGGTGCCGCAGAGCATGGGCTGGATTTCGCAGTCGATGGTGCGCTTACGCAGACCTTCCTTGATTTTCGCTTCGGAGAGATCACCGTTTTCCAGATACTCGTTCATCAGGTCTTCGGAGGCTTCCGCCGCCGCTTCAAGCATCTGTTCACGCCATTTTTTGGCTTCTTCGGCGAGTTCAGCGGGAATTTCGCGGTAATCGAACTTCATGCCTTGCGAGGCTTCGTCCCAATAGATGGCTTTCATCTTGATGAGGTCAACCACGCCCTCAAAATGATCTTCCGCGCCAATGGGAATCACGACGGGCACGGGAGAAGCTTTCAGGCGCGTCTTCATCTGGTCTACGACCTTGAAGAAGTTGGCGCCGGAACGATCCATCTTGTTCACAAACGCCAGACGCGGCACCTTGTACTTGGTTGCCTGACGCCACACGGTTTCGGATTGCGGCTGCACGCCGCCGACCGCGCAATACACCATGCAGGCGCCATCCAGCACACGCATGGAGCGTTCGACTTCAATGGTGAAATCGACGTGTCCCGGCGTG
This sequence comes from Betaproteobacteria bacterium, assembly GCA_025997095.1. Classification (GTDB taxonomy): domain Bacteria; phylum Pseudomonadota; class Gammaproteobacteria; order Burkholderiales; family Rhodocyclaceae; genus Azovibrio. Next base: position 1,979 of record BNUD01000009.1, read on the forward strand.
TCGATGATGTTGAAACGGTGTTGGGGAAACTGGTTTTCCATCCCCTTCCAGAAACAGGTCGTCGCGGCGGAGGTGATGGTGATGCCGCGTTCCTGCTCCTGCTCCATCCAGTCCATGGTCGCGGCGCCATCATGCACTTCGCCAATCTTGTGATTGACGCCGGTGTAGTAAAGAATGCGCTCGGTCGTGGTGGTCTTGCCGGCGTCAATGTGGGCGGAAATACCGATATTACGGTACAACTCAATGGGTGTTTTGCGTGCCACGATGTAACCTCAAAAGTTAGAAGCGGAAATGGGAGAAAGCCTTGTTGGCTTCGGCCATACGGTGAACTTCATCACGCTTCTTGACCGCGCCGCCGCGATTTTCAGCCGCTTCCTGCAATTCGGCAGCCAGACGCAGACCCATTGTTTTTTCAGAACGCTTGCGCGCCGCTTCGCGCAGCCAGCGCATGGCGAGCGCCATACGGCGCGCCGGACGCACTTCAACAGGCACCTGATAGTTCGCGCCGCCCACGCGACGGGATTTCACTTCCACCAGCGGTTTCACATTGCCAATGGCAGAGGAAAACACTTCCAGCGGGTCTTTGCCGCCCTTGGTGGAGATTTGCTCGAAAGCGCCATAAACGATGCGTTCAGCGACAGACTTCTTGCCGCTTTGCATGATGGCGTTGATGAATTTGGAAACATCCTGACTGCCGAACTTGGGATCAGGCAGGATTTCACGCTTGGGGACTTCACGACGACGGGGCATAACTTTCCTTTCAATGGACAATTCAGTTGAGGCAAAAAACCTCAAGCCGCCCGACAGTCAGACCATCAAGGTCAAACAGGGGCGGCCACTTACTCAGGCAATCTGAAAAATCAGGCAGCCTTCGGACGCTTCGCCCCGTATTTGGAACGGGACTGTTTGCGATCTTTGACGCCCTGGGTATCCAGGGAACCACGCACGGTGTGGTAACGCACACCCGGCAAATCCTTGACCCGACCGCCGCGAATCAGCACGACCGAGTGCTCCTGCAAATTGTGACCTTCGCCACCGATGTAGGAGATGACTTCAAAACCGTTGGTCAAACGCACCTTGCAAACCTTACGCAACGCGGAGTTCGGCTTTTTTGGGGTGGTGGTATAAACGCGGGTGCACACGCCGCGCTTCTGCGGGCACTTTTCCAGCGCGGGAACCTTGCTTTTGACAACTTCGGCCTCGCGCGGCTTACGCACGAGCTGGTTAATGGTAGGCATATGAATCCTCTGGCGGCGCACCGCCCAAACTCACCGAAACGCCTTCGTTCCGGTCGTTTTGTTATACAAAACAGCGGCTCTGACTAGCCCCTGCCGAGAAAGACCGTGGATTCTATGGGTTGACAAGTCCGCTGTCAACGGCAAGTGACACAGCAAGGCGACACGTGTATATCAATTGCAACGGGAGAGTGTGCTAACCAACAAACGCTCCGCCCGTTATGACCGATCCATGCCAGCGATGCTTACAATGCGTTGGCGAACCCGTTCGAGCCGTTGCGTATGCAAATCATCGAAGGCAACCAAGCCCGGCAGCACATTCATAAAGTCAGGTTCAGCCGTGATTAGCGCAAATTGCTGCCCCAGATATTTCCGCAACACTGCCTCGCTTCTGCCGACTTCTTCCACGATGGACTGCCGCCCCTCGACCACATTAATGATGTCCTCGAAATCGTGGCTATCCAGCATGTCGGTCTTGCCACGGCTATGAAACGCCTCAAACTTGGTCGCCAGAAATGCGGGCGCTGAAATCAGATTGATGACCGCGCCGTCAGGCAAAATCAGGCGCGTCGCCGTTGCCGCCGCTTTTGCATACCAGCGGTTTGAAAATCCGAGTATCGCTGCATCGACAGGCATCAAATCTACCTTGACGACACCAATCTGCCAGCGACAAATCGGCGCGTCCGGTGAAATATCGCGCTTGAAACCGCGCGCCTCAAATTGCGCTTCCAGTGCGTGATAGTTGTGTAGCGCCGCGACCGCAGCAATCAAATCCACATCGCAGGTCACACGCGGTGGTGGCGCGCTTGGCGCGTCAATCAGCAGACTGGCAGCACAACCGCCGACCAGCACCAATTCATCACAAAGCGCACCGAGCGCCGCAGCGACCAGTTCGACATTTTGCACATTAGGATCGCCCACAATCATAGCCGCGCCTCAAACAACTCTTGCGCCAGCGCACGCTCGCGCGCATTGCCAGCGCGAATGGCATCGAACAGGGCGAGGTTTTCGTAGAGTGCCGGACTGCGTAGCGCCGCCGCCGGAGCCGATGGGTAAATCGGAATGAACGCAATGCCGCGTACCGTGCCCTCGATTGACGCCCACACCGGCGCCGGATCGGCAGAGGGCGCAATCTGCGTATTCAGCGGCGCAGCCGCATGAGCCGTGGGGATGCCCGCGACCATGCTGCCGCGCGCGGCAGGAAACGCATATTTGGCGCCGTGGAACAAAAACTCTTTGAAGGCTGACAACAGGATGCGCGGACGTTTGGCATCGAAATACAGCAAACGCGCACCCTCGGCACGTTTTAACGCGCCATGCACCTCGGACATCGACACCCCCGCGAAAGCCGCCAGTTCAGGATAAGTCGTGCCCTGATCGCGACAGGCAGCCAGCGCCAGCAGCAGATAAAAATCCTGCGGCTTAAGCGCGGGCTGACGATTGGGAAGTCTGGACATGGATGAGGTAACGAACCGCTATTTCGTGTTTCGCAAAATACGAAAGTACATAGTAAACAATGCGCTGTCAATTACTACATGAGTCTTGACAAGGAAACATATGCCACATCCATTTTTCACTTCTTTGTATTTTCAAAAATATAGTGACTCGTTCCTGATCACTGCGGAAAATTTTGATTCCAGTTAATTACGGTTGATTCGCTTGGTGCGATGACCAACAGTCACCACAGAACCGTCGCCCCCGAGAACTGCATAGGTATCTAGTTTTGCTTCGATCTGCTTGAAATCATGCTCGTCATAAGTACGGTGAATCTGATCCCGAGCATGATGGTCAAAGAACAGAATTTCGCTCCCACGGTGGTCGTGTACCTTCTTTCCATAATCTAGGAGGCAATCCAACACCGGCAAGGGGATTCCTCTTTGATGGAGGCGGGTACGCGCATGGTCAGTTATCAGAGGCGTCATGACATTTTTCCTTTTCTGTTGTCCTTGCCACTATCGTTCGCATAGACCGCGCCAGCCTGAAGAAGTGTCAGCAAATATCTATGTAAACAATAGGTTATGTCACCGCAGCCAATTGATGTATTGCACTTGTCACAGATAGCAATATAAAATAATTATTGTGGACATAAGAGGCTTTACATGGCAGACAAGATATTGGTTAGCTGGATCGGCCTCACCGACCTGAAGGCCGGGAAAGATGAGGAAAGCGTTGGCTCCGGACCTATATGTCAGGCAGTCCAGAGCTACGCCTATTCATTCATCCACCTGCTCAGTAACTATGACGCAGGAGAGGCAAAATCCTTCGCAAAGTGGCTTGGCACAAAAACCAAGTCGAAGATCCAACTACACCCGGTGAAATTGTCATCTCCGATCAACTTTGGGGATATTTATCAGGGCGTGGTCTCAGTTCTCAACGAAATTCAGTCGGAAAACGTGGAGATTACCTACCATCTAAGTCCGGGAACGCCAGCGATGCAGTCGGTTTGGATACTTCTGGCAAAAAGTACCCACCCAGCACGCTTGATTCAGTCATCGCGTGAGAAAGGCGTTGAGGAAACCAGCATTCCATTTGACATATCCGCTGAGTTCATCCCACAAATACTGCAACAGTCCGACAAACGCCTCTCTCAAATGGCGCAAGGGATAACCGACGCGAGCGGTGAATTCTCGGATATTGTCCATCGAAGCGTAGTGATGAAACACGTCATTGAGCAGGCCAAGCGAGTGGCCATTCGATCGATTTCCGTACTGATCGAAGGTGAAAGCGGGACTGGCAAGGAGTTGATGGCGCGCGCCATCCACCGCACCAGCCCAAGATCCGCCAATTCTTTCATCACCGTAAACTGCGGTGCGATTCCTCCCGAACTGGTCGAGTCTGAGTTCTTTGGGCACAAGAAAGGCTCATTTACCGGTGCTGTAGCAGACCGCAAGGGGCACTTCGAGCGCGCCAATAAAGGCACTCTGTTCCTCGATGAAATCGGGGAATTACCCAAGCCCATTCAGGTCAAGTTGCTACGAACCCTTCAAGAAGGAGAGGTGATTCCTGTTGGATCAAGTGATCCGCGCAAAATCGATGTGAGGGTGATTGCTGCCACCAACCGGACGCTGATCAATGAAGTAGCCGCCGGAAATTTTCGTGAAGACCTTTTCTACCGGTTGGCAGTTGCGATCATCAAATTACCCCCCTTAAGAGAGCGCACGGGCGACATTTCGCTCCTGATAGATCGATTGCTGGGGAACATCAATCATTCAAACTACGAAATTGGATTGAAGGGCAAAAAGATTTCTTCTTCCGCAAAAAATCTTATGCTTCAGCACCGTTGGCCAGGCAATGTAAGGGAATTGGTTAATACCCTCCAGCGTGCGACAATTTGGTCTGACGATGACGTAATCGGACTCGAAGCGATGCGTGGGGCGATTCTTGATTCACCGAAATCGACAAGCAACAACGACATTATGGGATTTTCGATAGAAGACGGAGTTCAGCTTGAATCCCTGATGTCTCAGGTGGCGAGCCACTATCTCAAGAGAGCTTTGGAGTTTACGCATGGCAACAAGACCGAGGCGGCAAAGCTGCTCGGGCTGGGAAGCTACCAAACCCTTACGAATTGGTTGGTCAAGTATCAGCCAGTTGGATCTGGTACGAATTGTGCTAAACAGTAAAAACTTTTATAGATGGAGGCTGAATCATGGGGTTTGCAAAGTACCAAGAAGACATCGTGAGCCGCTTCGTCGGAGATGCCGCGATGCGAACTACTCACGCACCCGCTTCTCCTGCCAAGGCAGCAGCACCGATCACAAATACTCAATCTGAACGAAAGGAAAAGAAAATGAGCAGTCTGAAAAAATTTGCTGTCGCAACCCCACGCCCTCTCCCTGTGATTGTCCTTGCTGACACGAGCGGTAGCATGGCACCGGATGGCAAGATAGAGGCGCTGAATGCTGCGCTGAGGGAAATGATTGCAACCTTTTCTAAAGAAAGCCGTCTGCGTGCTGAGATACAGGTTGGCTTGATTACCTTTGGCGGGAAAGCACAAATACATCTGCCTCTGGTTGAAGCGAACAACATTACCGGATTTGATGTGCTGAAGGCCGAAGGTGGCACGCCCATGGGCGCTGCTTTTGATCTTGTGCGCCAATTATTAGAGGACAAAGATCGTATCCCCTCTCGTGCATATCGGCCTGTCCTGATTCTCATCTCTGATGGACAGCCGACTGACGATTGGGAGGTACCGTTCAAATTTCTTCGCGAGTTCGAGCGCGCGCAGAAGGCAACCCGATTTGCGATGGCGATCGGTTCAGATGCCGATGAAGCGATGCTGAAGGATTTTGCAAACGACGTTGAAGCGCCCCTTTTCAAAGCGCACAACGCCAGAGATATTTCTCGGTTTTTCCGGGCTGTAACCATGAGCGTTACTACTCGTACCGCAAGCCAGAACCCTGACCTATCAACCAAGTTTGTTGTCCCGCCGCCAGATGATGATCCACTGGATCTGGATTTACTATGAGGTTTATCGCCTGCGGCGCGAGCGTTGTCGGCCCTCGTCACCTTGACCTGTACGAATCCAATCAGGACGCAATGGTTTTGTCTGGCTATAAGGGCGGCTGGATTGCAGCCGTCGCGGATGGTTTGGGATCTCGAACTCGCAGTGAAGTGGGGTCTCGCTGTGCCTGTCGGGTTGCCCGACGGATTTTGCGCACAAAATCGGATGCTTTTGATTTGTCCGCAATCTTGTCGTCGATACACGAGCAATGGCTTGACGCCATAGGAGCAGTTACTGCGAAAGATGCTGCTACGACCTTGTTATGCGCCCGCGTCACCGAACAGGGTGATGTACAGGTTGCCCAACTGGGTGATGGCTTGTTGCTGGTGAGATGCGGCGGTGAGTTTAGCCGCATCACCCCAGAACGTACCGGCTACGGCAATCAGACTTGGGCGCTTGAGTCGGAGTACCATCAAGCGCAATGGATCACAGCTTCGGGCAAGTTATCTCTGCCGGGCGATGGCGTGGTACTGATGTCTGATGGCGTAGCTGATGATCTTGAACCAGATCAATTGGCTGAGTTCTTTGATGCGCTTTACAAAGATTTGAGCAAACGGAATCGCCGTAGGGGGCGACGCTGGATTCAATCTGAATTTGCCGATTGGGCAACCCCCATGCACAGTGACGACAAGACCTTGGTGACCATATTTAGGATTTCAAAATGACAGAAGCGAAGCCACCGAAAAAAACCAGAACGGTTGAGGATCAACACGGTCAGACCTATGAGTTGACGGGGCGTGTCGGTGAAGGCGGCCAAGGTATCGTCTGTACAACCAATTACCCCAATGTTCTTGTCAAAATTGCACGCGCAGACTCTGAAGAGAAGAAGTCCAGTTGGGTGAACAAGATCCGTGCTCTGATGCGCCAGCCACTCGAAGGTCTTCCGATTGCGCACCCTTTGGCTTTGATAACGCAGCCACGACCTGGGTACGTTATGGAACTGATGGATGGACTCGTTTCCATGACAGAGCTTTTGCAAACCACCGAAGATACCTTGAGATCTGCTGGAGAACTCTCTGGTTATGTACAAACCGGAGGACTGTTACGCCGACTGAAACTGCTTGCGCGCCTGGCGCGTGTGCTGGCTGAGTTGCATGGTAGAGGGCTGGCTTACGGTGATCTTTCTCCGGCCAATATTTTTGTTTCCCGTTCGCTTGAACATGCTGAAGTCTGGCTAATCGATGCTGACAACATCGATAGTCAATCGCTTGATGGCCGTCAAGGGGTTTATACGCCCGATTACGGCGCGCCGGAGATTTTGCGTGGAGAGTCGGGTAACAATACACTTACCGATAGTTGGAGTTTTGCGATTCTGGCATTCAAATTCCTCACCACGGCACATCCACTCAAAGGTGATTTCGTTCTTGACGGCGCGCCAGAGCAAGAGGAAGTTGCCTTACGGGGCGAATTGCCTTGGATCGATCACCCAACAGATCGTAGCAATTCCTTGTCGGTTGGCTTGCCCCGTGAGATCACGCTTAATGCTCCGCTGAGGGCACTGCTTGAGCGATGTTTCAACGCTGGGATGAATACTCCCGGAGATCGCCCCAGTCTCAGCGAATGGGCTGATGTTTTCGAAGCAGCTACGGGGCATTGCAGTCTATGTGACACCTGTGGTAGCACGTTCATTTACAACTCAAAACATACCTGCTCATTCTGTGACCATGAGCAAGACAAAAACCATTCGCTCCTGTTGCAAGAATACAGCTATATGCCACCTGAACTGCTTCGGGAAGGTTTGGCTGAGGATGTGCCAGAGTCGTTAATTCAAAAGGAGTGTTGGACAAGAACAGGCAAGGTCTTAGTGCTGAACATGACATCTATTGAACTTAAGACACTGCCGTTGGGAACTTCTTTATATTCCGATGCACGCTTGCTGTGCTCCCTTGGTCTTGGCGAAGATGGCTTGTGGATAGCCCCTTCCGCAGACATCGAAATTTTCTTACAGAGAGCAAGCGACTCAAAAGTCATCTCAGTTTCGCGGCTCAATTCTGAAATCCGTTCCGACACGTCTTTTTGGCTGCACCTCGGCACGATTGAAGAAGAACATGTTGTCTGGCGCTTCAAATGGTGACCCGCGATGAAACCTAGTGATTTTCCTTTTCTGTCGAACGAGTTGATTCCGTTTGTCTGCGACGATCTCTCTATGAGTTGGAAAAAAGGCGAACCCGTTCAGCTACAGGCGAATGGTGATGAATACATCATTCGCCAAGGGGATTCGGTTTGTGCAGGTACAGTTGCTACACAATTCCAGCATCGAACTTCAAGCCAAGTACAACGTGGTCTGTCATTGTGGGTGCTGCGTGAACAGCATGACAAAATCCTGCAACTGCAATGGTTGGAGTTGGTCGAGCAAGTTCGGCTAGACATGGCGATCGGCGTTAACGAGAAAATTGCAGAAGATCTGGCCGCTAAGAAGGAAATCCCCGCAGCCGAAGTTGAGACTGCCGTAGCTTGGCTGAACGAACACTTTATCGCACAGGAATCCATTGAAGGCACGCAATCAGGACAGGTGTTTCTTGGACGCTATGGCAATTCATCTAATGACAGTTTTGTGCTTTTTGGAGATGGTTGGCGCGGCGATATTAAGCGGGACAAAGGGGCGCTCAAGCTGTTGCGCATAACCCGTTTGCAAACACCTACCGACTCGCTGGCAATGGCGATAGGCAGGATTGAATTTTATGACGATAGTGTAGCGAGGCAGCTTCAGAGTGAGGAACAGCGTGCGCAACTGGATACCGCGATACGGGACAGCGGCAATTATCTTAAGCTGTGGCAAGAATACGGCAAGCTCGAATACAAACAGGCACATGACACCGCCAAAGAACTGGGTTTCCTGAGATACAACAACGCCATTCAGGGTAACGGGGAAAACAAAGACTGGGAACTCAAAGCAAATCACGAGCAATTGGATGAATTCAAGAAACGATGGAAAGAGATCGGGCTTTCATCCGAGACTCAGGTTGAAATTGGCGAAGATGAACCTGATCTGGTCTCAATGGATCTGGATGACAAGGTAAATGAATACAGTCATCCGATTCGTGGAAAACTCCAGTTCGAACATGATTCGTTGCGTTTTGTGCCAGATCAGAACAGGCGCTCAGAAGCCCCCCCAAAAAAAGGGTTCATTTACTACTCTCTTGCAGGTGACGAAGCGGTTAGAAAACGGAGGGATCGCGCAAAAGAATCGATTGATGCCGGGCGGCGATTGTCGCAACTGCGCTACCTACTGGAAGGCGTAGCGCCACCAATCGCTCGGTTGCGGCGACTCCCTGGTTTAACGCCATATGCGAAAGCGTGTTTCAAAGGTTTCCCGACGGAGCGTCAGAAAGATGCGCTGGACGTTGCCCTCAACACACCAGATATTGCGCTGATTGTAGGTCCTCCAGGAACCGGAAAAACACAGGTAATCGCCGCTTTGCAACGCCGTCTGGCAGAAACGCTGGGCGATGACCTGCAACACCAGGTACTGATCAGCAGTTACCAGCACGATGCGGTTGATAACGCGCTCAACCGAGCCGAGATATTCGGATTACCCGCAATTCGCGTTGGCGGACGGGGGCACCGTGATGAAAGTGACATTGATCCGGTTCGTGTTTGGTGCGATCGCAAACACAAAGAAGTCGCAGGTCGACTCGACGTACTCCAGAAAGAGGAACCGCTGACTCGCCCCTTGAGCGAACTGGATCGCCAGATTGCCGCCTTGAGATTGTCCAGCCTGTCTCCCGCAGAACGCCAAAGGGCGTTTGAAGGAATCAATGGCTTGTTGCGAGAGTTGGCAACGCTGGGGGTGCGCCTGCTACCTGAAATCCAGGATCGGTGGGATGAATTCCTTGACCGAAATACCAGAATCGAAACACCGCATCTGGTCGATACGCCTGAAAGACGAAAATTTATTCGCTACTTGCGGGCACTACGCACGACATCGGTCGGATTTGGCGATGATGGCGCAGACAGAGTCTATCAAGTAGAACAAATGCTAAAACGCAAGGGCTGGGACATTGCTGACGCTGAATGGGATTTGCTCAAACGTTTGGGTCGATGCGACGAAGCGACCGATGCGGACTTGTCAGCATTGGCAACCTTCAAAAACGCCATGCTCGACCGATGGTTGCCTGACTACAGACCACCGCAGTTGAAACGCTTACTGGATGGAGATGCGCTTGATATGCTTGATGCGATCGTGCACGCAATCAAAACTCCTCTACGTGAGTCGCAGCGCGGCATTACGGCGGTGCTGGCTTCCTATTGTGCGTCGCTTGTACAGGCTCCGAAAGAGACCGAACGGGCAGTTCGAGAATACGCCAGCATCGTTGGAGCAACTTGCCAGCAAGCCGCCGGCAAAGCCATGAGCAACTTAAAAAACCTGAGCAATCTGGACGCAACTGAAGATATAGAATTTGACACAGTCATCATTGACGAGGCAGCGCGGGCAAATCCCCTCGACCTTTTTGTCCCGATGGCCATGGCGCGTCGTCGCATTGTGCTGGTGGGCGACCATCGACAACTTCCACACCTCGTGCAAAAAGATCTGGAAGATGAACTGGTCGAAAAACAGAACCTGAACGAGTCACAGGCGAAAGCTTATGAGCAAAGTCTGTTCGAGCGCTTGGTAAAACAACTCCGAGGACAGGAAAAAGTCGATGGCGTCAGACGTGTTGTGATGCTCGATACACAATTCCGTATGCACCCGACACTGGGAGATTTCATCAGTCGGCAGTTTTACGAAACGGAAGGTCTCGACATTCTTCGTTCGGGGCGCGCCCCCGACGATTTTGCGCACAATGTGCCAGGTTACCAAGGCAAATGCGCAGCCTGGCTCGATGTGCCCTTGCATGAAGGAAAAGAAGAGAGGCTCGGAACAAGTCGAATCCGACAGGCCGAAGCGAAGGCGATTGCAAAAGAAGTGAAACATATCTTGGATACCTGTGAGCCAACACTGAGTATTGGCGTTATCAGTTTCTACCGGGCGCAGAGTAATCTCATCCTCGATGCCTTTAATCAGTACGGGCTGGCAGAAGAAGATGAGGGCAAGATGCGTATTGTTCAAAATTACCGTCAAACACCATCCGGTGAAGAGCGTTTGCGCGTTGGAACCGTCGACGCGTTTCAAGGGAAAGAATTTGATGTCGTTTTTCTGTCCATCGTGCGAGCAAGTGACAAAATCATTCCAGAACAAAAGACAGGTATTGAGCGAGAAACTTTGCTCAATCAAAAGTATGGACACTTGCGGCTGGCAAATCGCCTGAATGTCGCGATGAGCCGCCAAAGAAAATTGCTCATCGCCGTTGGGGACAAAAGCATGGTCGAAGGAGGCGAAGCAGAAGCGTCCATCCCTGCACTTGCCGCATTTCTGCGGCTTTGCCATGAGGAGAAAGAACATGGCCGCTGAACGTTATCTCCGCAGTTCAAACATGAAGAGACAGCCCAAAGGACGCCCGCTGCTATGGCCTGTATGGGTATGGCAAGTTCTTTACCCCAAAGCTCGCGTTCAAAGAATCAATGTGTTCCAACGAGCCATTTTGGAATTGTCTCGCGCCCGTTGCCAAGACCCTGCGAAAATTGCTGAACTTTTAGGTCTTGATCGTGAACTTGTACTCTTCATCATCGCCAGCCAGTTGCAGCCCAACGGCTGGATGACAAATTTGGGGGCAGTGACGGGAAAAGGTCAGAGCGTCCTTGACGAGGCACAGGAGATCGACGAAAAAGTACAGATTGGCTACGCATATCAAGATGCAATTTCTGGAAATTGGCTGCCGCGATTCACTGAAATTCTTCCAGAGGTTGAGCCGGATAAGGTCGACGCGAAAGGGTATCCCATCTTTCTCAGGAATCGTGATTCCGGCAAAGGAGATCGCCCCTTCCGGTTGAATCCCGTTAAACATGAAACGTTGGAAGCAGATGTCGACGCGCTGTTTGAAGCGTTTAAGCGTTATGAAAGTGACCATGCTTTCGCAGAGCAACGTGACAAAAGCGAGGGATACGTTGACGAGGGGAATATGCCAAAACGTTTGAACATCAAGAACTTCAGTTTCGTTCATGACACCGGACAACTGATGTGGATATGGACTTGGGTTTTCCCGGACGCCGGAGCGCAACCTTGGTTGGTAGCTGACCCTTTCGGGCTGCAAGCAGCGGTACCGTGGCTACGTAAGCCGTTGCAGGAAATTCTGCCTATTAACGACGGCTTGGCGCGATACCTTGCCCGCATGTTAGGTGAAGCAAACCCGGAAAAATTATCGGCAGCAGAGTGGTTAAAAAACCTGGAAAGCAAGGTAGATATGGATTTGTTTGCGAACTACCCATGGACCAGCAAGGTACCCGAGATCAAAAACTATCTCGCCAGCGTGCTGCGAAGAAGTGAACAGTTGCGCAATCAGGAACAAGGTCAGCCCGAAGATATAAGCAGCCTGCTGATTGAAATCCACAATCTCGTGGAAAGTGTGCTGCAATGGATGCTGAAGAACTATCCCCCTGACATCCGCAGGCTTCCGCATTGGGAAGATCAACCAGAGTGGAAAGAGGGACAGTCCTTGAATTACCTTCAATCTTTCAACCTTGGTTGTTTGACAGATAATGTTGCACAGGTACTCTCGCATCAGCGTCTTGATCAAGTTCGGACGGCTGTAAAAAAGCGAGGTTCCAGTTCGCTCAAGGCTTTATTGTTTGCCGCACTATTGGCAACAGTAGACAAAATTCGGCATCCCTTATCCAGCCTTTCTGCGAACGAACTGCAATTAGATCGCTTGCTGGAGATGACGGACGCCAGAAACAAGAAGGCAGGCCACGCAGGGGGTGACAAAATCAGTAAGGAAGAAGCGCTGAAATACGCAGACTTCATTTCCAAATGGGTACAAATTTTTAAGGAGTGGTACTGATATGGCAAAACCCAAAAATAAAAGCAAATCCCACGCATCACCGATTGCGCAAAATGCGGGTACTGGGCAGAAGTTACTTGCGGATAGACTCAAAGAGGCATCGACAAACGGCAACGCCGCGCAGATCGCAATGCCCTCAATCGAGGAATCTCAGGTTGAGAATCTTGAGAAGGGTGAATCAGAGAAAAAGCAGGAATTAGAGAAAATTTTGGAAGAATTCACCGAAGCATTAAAGAACGCTCTTGAACTTCGTGAGTCCGAACAGAAGCGTTCGGATGAATTGACACGAAAGGAAGAAGCCTTCTTCAAGCGTAGCGAGGAAAATAAAAACCGCGCAGAGGAACTCGACAAACGCAAGAAGGAATTAGATCAGCAACAAACTGAGTTGAAAAAAGCAGAGTCTCAGCAAACCGACAGAGAGCGCGATTTAGAGTTACGTGAGCTGGATGCGCGAACAGGTTTTGCCAAGCAAAACAGCGTCGCCCTTGACGAGTTGAAGCAAGAAATTGCCACGCTTGAATCCAGACGGAACGAGCTTCAACTTGAGCTTCATCAGACAGAGCAAAAGGCACTTGACGAAGAATCTGCGCGTTCAGATAAGTTCATGGAGCGTGAGGCCGAGATCGCAGGCAAAAATCGCAAGCTTCAGCAAGATCAGCGACGACTGAATGCCGAACTGAAGGAACTGGAACATGAACGAACTCAAATTTTCGAGGCTGCGCGCTTAGAAGCGACTCAGGAAATTGAGAGGCATGACCATGCTAAACAACAAGCCGAGAGTCGCCTAAAAGACATGTATGCCAAACTGGCATCCGCACAAGAGGATCTGAAGCAATATGAAGAATTTTCTGTAGCATTGGCAGGTCGCTCCGCACGCGATGTGATGGATGAGTTGTTGGCTCGTAGACGTGAAATTACGCGACTCGAAAACCAAATTGCAACTAACCAGGACGATCAGTTACAAGCAGAAAACAACAGTCTGCGCCAAGTCCGCGATGAACTGAAGGGGCAGTTGGATAAGGTAAATCAAGAATTGGCGGAAACCAAAGCCCAATTACAGCGTTTGCGTCTTGGTGTCAGTGACAAAGAAAATCTGGAAAAAGAAAAACGCGCTCTTGAAAAACACAATCAAATTTTGAGTGCTCGTCTCAATGATTTGGGCGAAACGGTTGATGACCTCACCCGAGACCAACAATCGGAGCAAGCATTCCCGGAAATGGTATGGATGGATTCTGCATCAAGTGGAGATTGGATCGATGAGCGTAAGGCCTATGAATTAGAATTGACTGAGCAGGATGTCCCAGATCTGGAGAAATTTTCCAGAGATTTACAGCAAGGAATTGCTACGGCAGAAAAACTACCTTTGTATTTTGATCTTGAAGACATTCGTTTACTCATTGCCGGCCTGGCCATGAGTCAATTGCACATCTTTCAAGGAATCAGTGGTACTGGTAAAACGAGTCTGGCGAAAGCCTTTGCGAAAGCAATGGGCGGTTATTGTACTGACATTGCTGTTCAAGCTGGATGGAGAGATCGTGACGATCTGCTTGGTCACTATAACGCCTTTGAAAAACGTTTTTATGAACGAGAATGTCTGCAAGGTCTTTATCGGGCACAGACGGATGCCTACAAAAACCGCTGCAATGTCATTTTGTTGGATGAGATGAATCTCTCACGCCCTGAACAGTATTTCGCCGAATTCCTCTCCGCGCTCGAAAAAAATGATTCCAAAGAACGATTGATCAATCTTTCGGAGAGCGCTTTACTGAATGCCCCAAAGAAACTCAAGGAAGGTCGGAAGATTCTGATTTCTGACAACGTCTGGTTTATCGGGACGGCTAATCACGACGAGACCACCAACGAGTTCGCTGACAAGACCTACGATCGCGCCCATGTGATGACACTCCCTCGTCATGAAACGAATTTCAACATTGATACAGAAGTAATTCCGAAAAACAGCTACAGCCATCATAGCTTGATGAAACGTTTTAACGAGGCAGAAAAACAGCATAAGCCAGAAGTACGAAATTTGCTGGATGAGATGACCACTGGACAACTTACAGCCGTATTACAGAATCGATTTGACATTGGATGGGGGAATCGATTTGAGCGGCAGGCGATGCGTTTTGTGCCTGTTTTCATGGCGACAGGTGGGAGCAAAGAAGATGCTTTGGATCATCTATTGGCTACCCGAGTGTTCCGGCGCGGTAAAGTTACGGGTAGGTACGACGCAACGATTGATGATTTGGCTGAAATCGAGAAAAGCCTCAAAGCTCTGTGGAAGGGCTGGAAATCAGAACCGCGTCGTTCCCTAGCACTGTTGAGTGATGATCGTCGTCGCAAGGAACGTGGCGCATGAAAGTTCTGGATCGTCTCACTGGCGAGCGGCTTAATGAACTCCCCAGTCCATTATTGCCAGATCGATATCGTTTGCTCGAACCATTCACAGTCAATGGACACAGTAAATTACAAGTTGGTGATCTGCTGTCGGATGACGGCTCTGGCGCTATTCTGATCCAGGGTGCGGAACACCCAGTGGTATCGAACAATCCTTCCGATGAAGAACTGGCTGATTCCGAACTTTCTGCCGAAGCGATCATCACAATCGTTGAGAATAAGTACGATTCTCCTATGCTTCCTGCGGAGATGGCTGCGCAATGTAAACTGAAGGAGCTTGAACGAAAACTGGCGACTGTACTCGAAGCAGGACATTTACATTCAATATCTGACCGGCCTCGCATAGATCTCAGGTATGAAGACATAGTCGCCCCCGTAGCTCGTGTTCGACGTTTGGCAACATCCGCCTTGAGTCATTTGGCGTCACATTCTGATTGCTGGCAACAGCGCACGCTCAGTGGAATTCAACCCCGTAAAATTCTGGCTCGCTTCAGTGAAGATGATCACGCCATCTATGAGAACCGTCTTTACAAGCGTTTGCTGGATCGGTTAGATCGCCATCTTGCGAAAAGATTGGCTCGTATTCGAAGCGTCAATTCGCGGCTTGAGAAGGCGTTAGAGTTCCAGAATCCAGACCAGACCCATTTTCGACTTCGGGAGCGTATCTGTAAGCTTTGGGGCGATGCATACCAATTTGACAAAACTAACATGCATCTGGAGGCTGGAAAAAGTGCTGTGACCGAACTGGAGTCTCAATTGCGCTCAATCAGAGAATTGAAACAACGTGGCCTCTATACATTACTACCTGTTGCATCAACTGTACCGACTCAGGTTCATCGGACGAACATTCTGAATCACGACCCTCATTATCGCCATCTGCCTCCTCTATGGGACGAATTGAAGAATGATCCTGATCAACGGAAGTTAACCCCGGAAGAGCGTTTGGAACACCATCAAAGGTTGCAACATGCATACATCAGCTATGTCGGGTTGGTGCTTAGGCAAGCGCTGGAACGTTACGGTTTGCAAATATCAGAACAGAGCTTCCAGTGGGGGGGAAAGCACTTTGTTCTTAAAAACGAAACTCACGATTGGATCGTGGAGGAGTCTGATGGAACTCGCCTTCGACTGATCCCAATCACATGGTTTGGCGTATCCATAGAAAACGAGGAAAACATAAGCCCCAACTGCGTTGTATGTTGGCCTGGTACGACGGACAGTGTCGTATCACCCCGGCATCTTCCAGTTTCGCCATTGGATCTCTACGTAGTCGAGAAAATGGGGCATCTGATAGATGAGTGGATGTTGAAACAGTTGCTGAATGGCTACGGTCGTAAGCTCGGTCCATTACCTAATTCCGTTAAACAGTTAGCTGAGAAGTTGCCTGAAAATTTTGAACCTGTGTCAACAACCCATGTCAAGCTGGTAGCACCTCTTGACGATCAACCAGCTGCCGACGTGAAGAATTCTCTGTTGAAAGATGCTAATGAAAAAGTTAACGCAGATGTTCTTTCTGCAATCGAGCAGATAGAGACTCTTTCTAGACTTTGTGGTCACAAGACAACATTCGGACACGGAGCAAAACAAGATGGTTTCCACTGTGAGTGCGAAAATTGCGGCATGACTTGGTCACTCAATAAGCGGCTGTTCTTCATGCGACAAAAGGAGGTGCCGAACCGTTCTTCTGAGGATGATTTTTTGTGGTTTGGGCGGGACTGGTTGAAATTCGACCTAGATCTCTAATCGGATGACCTCGTCCCTTGCAAGCGTAAGTTCCAATAGCCTCATAGACCGCCGCCCATGCCGAACAGCTCCTGTTCACCCGCCTCGGTGATACTGCCACCATTACGCTAATGCTGCTCAAATTATCAGATTGGACAGAAATGTATCAAGTAAATGTATGCAGTGACAAATTCACTGCTTTTCGCGGCATGTCGGCTACTGCCTACAGTGAATCAAGACAGTGCATTATTTTGGCAGATTAGCGCACATAACGTCCGAAATAAGTTCCATATCCTGCCCGCTGATTTCAACCAGCCCGAATCTGAGCTGATAGCCCCAATTTTTAATCCCCGCAGAAAATTCCAGTTTTGCCAGCAATGGCGCAATGGGCGTTTCCTGTGCGGGGAACCAAGCAACATCGCGGCGAAATGGCATGAAGCCGCCGCCCATGTCGAACTGGTATGGCTCGCCCGCTTTGACGATGCCGATTGCGGTGAATGCCTGAAGTTTTTCCTTGCCGCCGAATTTTCGCGTGGGGGAGTAATACGCCACGCGGTCTTCTGGCTGGATGCGGCGCAAGGGGGCGAGTTTGCCGTGGCAGACTTGCATGAATCCGCCCTCGCGCCCCATCTGTACATGTTCTGCCGAGGCTACGGCAATCCAGTTGCGGGGCATGTGATTTTCCTGTCGTTGATCAGCGATGCAGTTTGCGGGTCATTCCGGTGATGCACAAGCCATAGAGGCGGGCGGTTTCGCAAAATCTGGAGCAAATTCACTGAAAGACTCTGGATTTTAACGAGAAAGACATTCATACAACCCTGTTGAAAAACTCCCCCACAATGTGGGCAGTCTCCCTGAAATTCCGGTAGGCGATGCCTTCGGTGAACGCTCGCTGTTCGCCAGCGTAGATGACGGTGGGCGATTCGGCGATATCGGTCAGTTTAAGGAAAGCGTGCAGGTTTTTTGCAAAGGATGGCGTGTAGGTCATGCCGCCTTTGATCTCCAGAGGAAGCAGGCGCCTCGCTTGTCGGATAAGCAAATCAACTTCCAGTCCACGTTGGTCGCGGTAGAAATAAAGTTCGGGTTCTTTGCCCGCGTTCAGTCGGAATTTCAACGCTTCCGCCACCACCATGTTTTCAAACAAGCCGCCGAATAGCGGGTCACGGGCAACTTGCGCGGGCGTTTCAATCCCAAGCAGCCATGCTGCCAGCCCGACATCGGTAAAAAATATCTTCGGAGCCTTGATGATCCGCTTGCCAAAATTGTTAAAGAAACATGGCAGACGAAACACGACGAAGCTCGCCTCCAATACCGACAACCACGATGCCAGCGTCGTACTGGAAACACCGACATCCCCCGCCAGCGAATGCAGGTTGACCAGTTGCCCGACGCGCCCCGCGAGCAGGCGGACGAAGGTTTCGAACGCTCGCTGATTGGCGATGTTGATTAACTGCCGCACATCACGCTCGACGTAGGTCTGGTAATAACTCCGGTAAAAAAGTTCAGGTGCGATTTTTTCGGCGTGAACACCGGGCATGAATCCCTTGTGCAAATAGCCGTCGCGTTCCAGTTGCACGCCCGCATCGGCAAGTTCTGCGATGGAAAAGGGCAACAGGCTCAGCAGCCCCGTGCGACCGGCGAGTGACTGCGAAATACCTGCCACGAGCTTGGGTTGATGCGAACCTGTGAGGATGAAATGCCCCTTCTGGCGGCGCTCGTCCACCATCACTTGAACATAACTGAGCAATTCGGGAACCTGTTGAATTTCATCGAGAATCAGCGGTGGCGGGTGTGCCCTGAAAAAACCGAGCGCGTCGCTTTGCGCTTCCAGCCGCAAGGAAGGAAGTTCCAGATTCAGATATTCGTAGTCAGGAAAAACCGCGCGCACCAAGGTGGTCTTACCCGATTGGCGCGGACCAAGAATCGTGACCACCGGAAATTGTGCGGCGAGGCGTTCAAGATGTGGCGTGATGTGCCGAGGGTACATGGCGTAAATTTCCTTCCCTTTGCTGAAACATCGCCATGATACTGCCTGATGGCGGCAGTTGCGACAATTTTCAAATCGGATTTGAAAATTGTCGCAATGTTACTCATGCGCCTGATTTTTATCGTGTTTTTCTCCGTGCAACTTTCCATGCGCCGCGTAATACGCCAGCAAACAAACGGCGCTGATGGCGGCGAGCAGGAAGAACAGGTTACGGTAGCCGATATGGGGGATGGCGACGCCGAGCAGGTAGGGGCCAGTGCCGATGCCTAAATCCAGAAAGATGAAAAAGGTGGAGGTCGCTTGCCCCATGCGGGTTTTGGGGACGATTTTCAGGGCGGCGGCTTGGGCTGTGGATTGGAAATTGCCGATGCCGACGCCAAGCAGGATGCCGGAGAGCAGAAAGACCAGCGTCGTCTGGGTGAGTCCGAGCGCGACGAAACCGCAAGCGGTGAGGATGAGCGACGGGTAGATGATGTGGTTTGCGCCCTTCCGGTCGAAAATTTTTCCGGCGATGGGGCGCGACACGAAGATGACGGTCGCGTAGAGCAGAAAGAAGAAACTGGCGGCGTGCACCATATTCAGTTCGCGGGCGTAGAAGGAAAGAAAGGCTTGCAGCGAGCCATAACAAACCGCGACCAGCAGCACCACCAGCGCCAGCGGAACCACCTTGAAATCGAGGTAGTTATGCAGGTGAAAGGCGGATGCGGGGCGCGCGTTTTTGACGCCATCGGGCACCGCGTCCGGGGGGATTTTCAGGGTCATCGCGGTGAGCAGGCTGATGATGCCGAAGCCGGAACAGAGCAGAAAAATGAGCCAGTAGGGAAGATATTGCATCAGCAACATCCCCAGAAACGGGCCAAGGGCAAGGGCCAAGATGGTGCTCAGACTGAAATAGCCGATGCCCTGCCCGACCTGATTGGGCGGGATGAGGTAGGCGACCAGGGTCGTGGTGACCGTGCCGATGCAGCCCACGCCAACGCCGCTCAAAAAGCGCACCCCCATCAGCGCGGGCAGGTTATCCGCCGCGAGGTAGAGCAACATGCTGGCGGTGTAGATTACGATGCCGATGAGCAGGATTTTGCTGAATCCGACACGATGCAAAATGCCCCCCGTGGCAAAACGCCCCGCCAGACAGCCGACCAGCATCAAACCGGCAACCAGCCCTGCGGAACTGGGCGAGGCGTTGAAGTGTTCGTGCGCGTATGGCCCGCTGACAATGAACAAGAGGTAATAAGCCATCATGACCATAAAATTAATCATGGCGATGATGATGAAACTGCGGGTGAAAATCATGGGCATCCCAAAAAAGAGGCGCGTTCAGAACAAGTCATGCGCTGAATGAGGATTGTACGCCCATGCATGGGCGGCAGATTGATGACAGCCTGGGAGCGCCGACGTCCCCAGGCATGGGCAATTGTTGCCCCAGTGCAACAACCTGTCGCATCTTTGCATCTTCACCGCGCCACCGCTTTTGACAGGGCGGTCACGTGCCCGACATACTGCTCGCCAGTTTTTGTTCAACCCATTTTTCACGGAGGTTTTTATGTCTGCCCACAATCAACAAGGAGTAACCGCAACGCGCTGACGCGCCCTTTGCCGCAGACATCAACCTTCGGCTCGGTGCGCGTTTTGCCGCCCCGAGCCAGAGTCGAGATTCCCGATGGAAGAGAGCCTTCCGTCACATCCTCACAAAACCCTGGCGCGTTCGCAAGCCGGGGTTTTTTGCTTTTGGATACAAAAAGGAATCCTCATGACCATTCAATGGACTTTGAACAAGGGGCGCGTCCCCATCAAAATCTGGACGCGCGACCTGGAACACCAGGCTTTGCAACAACTGGCGCATCTTTCGCAACTCGACATCGTGCGCCACCCGATTGCCGTCATGCCCGACGTGCACGCGGGTGTCGGGGCGACGGTAGGCTCGGTGATTCCGACCGTGCGCGCCATCATTCCGGCGGCGGTCGGCGTCGACATCGGCTGCGGCATGGTCGCCGTGCGTCTGACCCTGAACGCCCGCGACCTGCCCGACAATCTGCACGCCATTCGCAGTGCCATCGAAGCCGCCGTGCCGGTCGGTTTCAACCAGCACGAACGCAGCAAGATGAAGGGCAGCGCCCACGCGCGACAGGCGCGGCATATGTCGGATCGTCTGGATGTCATCGTCGGAAAGCATCCCGGTTTGATGAAAATGCAACGGCATTTCAATGAAACCTGGGCTTGCCAGTTGGGTACGCTGGGCGGCGGCAATCATTTCATCGAACTCTGTCTGGATGAAGCAGGGCAGGTCTGGGTGATGCTGCATTCCGGCAGTCGCGGCATCGGCAATGTCATCGGGCGTTACTTTATTGCCGCCGCGCAGAAGGATATGCGGCGTCATCAGGTCGCCCTGCCGCATAAAGACCTCGCCTATTTCAGCGCGGGCAGCGAACTTTTCGACGATTACGTCGAGGCGCTGAGCTGGGCGCAGGATTACGCGCTGGAAAATCGCCGCATGTTGCTGGCAGCCATCCTCACCGCCCTCTGCCCCGGTCTGCCGCACTTTACGACGAGCGACGAGGCGATTAACTGTCACCACAACTACGTCGCGGAAGAAACGCATTTCGGCGAACGCATGTACATCACCCGCAAGGGCGCGATTCGGGCGGGAGAAGGCGAACTGGGCATCATCCCCGGCAGCATGGGCGCAAAAAGTTTCATCGTGCGCGGACTGGGCAATGCCGCTTCGTATTGCTCCTGCTCGCACGGCGCCGGTCGCCGCATGAGCCGTTCTGCAGCCAAACGGTGTTTTGACCGCCACGACCTCGCGGCGCAAACCGCTGGCGTGGAGTGCCGCAAGGATGGCGGCGTGGTCGATGAAATCCCCGGCGCGTACAAGGACATCGACGAGGTGATGGCGAACCAGTCAGATCTGGTGGACATCGTGCACACCCTGAAACAGGTGTTGTGCGTCAAAGGATGAATTTTTAAGCAACCGCAAAAAGGAGAACAACCATGAACATTGCAAAACGTAAGAAACAAAACTTGTCGCATCGGGGCACATCGGGAAATCCCCCTGCTCCGGTTCCAAACTTTTTCAAGGACAAACATCATGACCAGAAAACAACGTCATCAGCGTGAAGAACGCCTGCTGCTGCCACCTTCGCCACCGCCGCGCAATCCTTTTGCCACGACGACGAAAATGCGGCGCGGCGTGGAAGTGCATGAGAAAAGCCAGGGCGCTAAACGGCGCGAACGACACATGCAGTTGCAACGCATTTTACGCGGCGATTTCTCGGCTGCCGATCAGGACGCATAAACCCGGCTTTCGCCGCCTTTCACGTTAATTCGCACGGTGCCTCCCTCGGTTAGGTAGGGCGGGTTTGTCATCAACCTCGTAGGTTGAGAAAGCCGATGAGCGGCGCTTCGCGCCGATTGTTCACAACCGTCGGGTTGCGCTTCGCTTACCCAACCTACGAGAAACCGCTTGCCGTCAAAAGCGAGGAGCAGAGCGATGCGGTTGCCCTGCAACGCCCGCCTGGGAGCGCCGGCGTCCTCGCCGGCGGGGTTGGTTCCGCGCGAAAAATCTTAAAACCGCCGGCGGGGACGCCGGCGCTCCCAGCAAGATTCAAAATCTCGCCCTTACGAAACAACCTGCACAGCTTTGTCAGCGACCTGCGGCGCGCTCTTCGATGTCGCCCTACCGCCGTCGGCGGGGACGCCGACGCTCCCAAGGGGGCGCTATTACACCCAGCCCTGCCCCCACAACAACGCAACGGTTTCGGTTGCTGTCCTCTGATATGATGGCGACCCGAATTTCTTCTCAATTTTCGTCTCCCCATGCTGTATAAAAAAACCCTGCGTCTGCTCGTTCTTCCCCTTTGTCTTGTCGCTTGCGGCGAGGTTGAAGATACACGTCCCGGGCAGCCGGTGGCGCATCGGCAGCGGGCGTTCAAGGATATTCTCAACCGTTTTGAGCCGATGGGCATTCAATTGCGGCAGGAGGGGTATGAGGCGGAAAGTTTTCTCGTCCATGCCCGTCAACTGGCGGCGATCAAGGATGCGCCCTGGGCGTATTTCGGGGCGGATACCCAGTATCCGCCGAGCAAGGCGGACGATGCGCTGTGGACGGAGATGGACACCTTCAACGCCGAGCGCGACAAATTTCTGCAAGCGGCGGATGCGCTCCTGGTCGCGGCGGAGACCCGTTCCGCCGATGCCGCGCGCGCCGCTTACGCGCCGGTGCAGGAAAGCTGCCGCAGTTGCCATAAACGCTACAAACATTGAACCGTCTCACTTTGCAAATATCATGCTAAAAGCCCTGAATCTGGAATGTCTGCGCGGTGAACGTCGCCTGTTCCACGGCGTGAGCTTCGTGCTGGACGCAGGCGAACTCCTGTATTTGCAGGGCAGGAACGGGTCGGGCAAGACGACGCTGTTACGCATGTTGTGCGGACTGACGCCACCGGCTGCCGGGGAAATTCATTGGCGGGGCGAGTCTGTTCATCGTCTGGGCGGGGAGTTTCGCGCCGAGTTGTGCTATCTCGGACACCAGAACGCCATCAAGGAGGATTTGACGCCGCTGGAAAATCTGTGCGCCAGCGCGCACCTGGCGGGCGAAACGCTGGACGAGGCGGGTGCGCTGGATGCGCTGGAGAAGGTCGGTCTGGCGGGGCGCGAAGACCTCGCCTGTCGCTATCTCTCGCAAGGTCAAAAGCGACGGGTGGCGCTTTCCCGTCTGGTGCATGAACGACGGGTGTTATGGATACTCGACGAGCCTTTCGTGGCGCTGGATACGCAGGCGGTGGCGTGGCTCGCGGACATTATCGGCGGGCATTTGCAACGCGGCGGACTGGCGGCGCTGACCACGCATCAGCCGGTGGAGATTCCATCGGCAAAGGTGCGCGAATTGCGGTTAGGCGCGTGAGGGGAAAGTCATGAATACGCTTGAAACAATGAATGCCATTCCAGAAGCGCATGGCGGTCAATTTATATGGATGCCGTCATTGCGAGGAGCAGAGCGACGTGGCAATCCAGACACGATGGGAGATTGCCGCGTCGCTACGCTCCTCGCAATGACGCGCTTGCCTGGCATTCGCAGAGGTTCGGTGTATCCATATGGAATTATGGGTAATCCTCAGTCTTGCAGGAGAGGGAGAGCGGCGATTCAGCGCGAAATAACGCCGGAACTTGCTGAACCATACCCCTCTCCCGCCCCTTGCGGGGCACCCTCTCCCACAAAGGGAGAGGGCAGATCTGTCCTCCAACCATGAGCGTCGTTCTCCACATCATCGCCCGTGATTTGCGGCTGGCTTTGCGCCGTCCGGCGGATTTGGCTTCGGTGCTGTTTTTCTTCATCATCGTGGCGAGTCTGTTTCCGCTGGGCGTGGGACCGGAAGCGGATTTGTTGCGGCGGCTGGCGCCCGGCGTGTTGTGGGTGGGGGCGTTGCTGGCGACCATGCTTTCGCTGCCCCGCATGTTTGCCGACGATTTTCACGACGGCGCGTTGGAGCAACTGGCGTTGTCGCCGCATCCTCTGGGGTTGATCGTGCTCGGCAAAACCCTGGCGCACTGGCTGGTTTCCGGTTTGCCGCTGGCGGCGCTGGCACCGCTTCTGGGGCTGCAATTCGATTTGCCGGTTGATACGCTCTTGATTCTGTCGGCATCCATCCTGCTGGGCACACCCGCCTTGTCCGGCATCGGCGCGATTGGCGCGGCGCTCACCCTGGGGCTGCGCGGCGGCGGCGTGTTGCTTTCCCTTCTGGTGCTGCCCCTGTATATTCCGGTGCTGATTTTTGGCGCGGGGGCGGTGGACGCCAGCATGAACGGCATCAACCCCCACGCCCATCTTTTTTTGCTGGCGGCATTGACCGTCGGCGGCGTTGTCTTCGCGCCCTTTGCGGCGGCGGCGGCGCTCAAGATTGCTCTGGAATGACGATGAACATGAACTGGTACAAATTCTCCGCTCCGTCCGCGTTTTATCCGCTGGCGGGCAAGCTGATTCCCTGGTTCTGGGCGCTCGCCGCCCTGTTCGGCACGGTCGGGCTGTGGCTCGGTCTGGTTGTCGCGCCCATTGATTTTCAGCAGGGCGAGGGGTATCGCATCATCTTTGTGCATGTCGGCGCGTCGTGGATGTCGATGTTCATTTACGTGGTGATGGCGTTCTGGGCGGCCATCGGGCTTGCGTTCAACACGCGACTCTCCGGCATGATGACGGCGGCGTTGGCGCCGACTGGCGCGTTGTTTACCTTCCTCGCGCTGTGGACGGGCGCTTTCTGGGGCAAGCCGATGTGGGGCGCGTGGTGGGTGTGGGACGCCCGCCTGACTTCGGAATTGATTCTGCTCTTTCTTTACATCGGCTTCATCGCGCTCACCCGCGCCATCGACGACCCGCGCCGCGCCGATAAAGCCGGGGCGGTGCTGGCGTTGGTCGGCGTGATCAATATCCCCATCATTTATTTTTCGGTGAAATGGTGGAACACCCTGCATCAAGGCGCGTCCGTTTCCCTCTCCAAAGGCTCGTCGATGGCGGCGCTCATGCTCTGGGCGATGCTGCTCTGCGCGCTCGCCATGTGGATGTACACCATCGCCGTGTCGCTCATCCGCGTGCGCGGCATCATTCTGGAACGCGAACGGCATACGGAATGGGTGAAGGCGTTGCTCCTGCAAAACGCAGCCGCCAAACCGATGATCGCGCCAATCGCGCAGCGCGAAGCCAAATGATGGTAAAAAGACACATTCGATAAGAGGGAATTCCCCAATGTACTGGAACAGCTTTTCCGATTTTCTCCATATGGGCGGCTACGGGCTTTATGTCTGGGGTTCGTTTGGCATGACCGCGCTCGTCATGGTCGCGGAACCGCTCCTGGCGCGCCGCCAGCATCGCCTCATCGCGCAACGGTTGCGCCGCCAACTGCGGGCGGAAGCCAAACCAGACCGCGCCGGAGAAGCCGCATGAAAGCACGTCACCAACGTCTGCTGCTGATTGCGGGTGCGCTCGTAGCGCTTGGATTGATTGCCTTTCTGGTGTTCTCCGCACTTAACGAAAATGTGGCGTTTTTCTATTCCCCCACCGATGTCAGGGAAGGCAAAGCGCCCAAAAACAAACTCTTTCGCGTTGGCGGGCTGGTCGAACCCGGCTCGCTCACAAGGCAGGCGGATGGCGTGACCTTGAGTTTTGTCGTCACCGACAATGCCAAAAACATTCCCGTCCAGTTCAAAGGCATCCTGCCCGACCTGTTTTCCGAAGGCAAAGGCGTCGTCGCGCAAGGACGCCTGAATGATGAAGGCATCTTCGTCGCGCAGGAAGTGCTCGCCAAACACGACGAAAACTACATGCCGCCCGAAGCCGCACAAGCCCTGCAAAAAGCGCATGATGAAGCGACGGGCGGCGCTGCCCCCTGACTCCTGCCACCTGACTCCTGCCACCTGACACCTGCCACCCGATCCCTGAAAAATGCTCCCCGAACTCGGTCATTTCGCCCTCATTCTCGCCCTGCTCACCGCCGCCAGTACGGGGGTTCTCTCCCTCTGGGGCGCGCAGAAAAATCGCGCCCCCTGGGTTGCCCTCGCCAAGCCCGGCGCGTTGGCGCTCTCGTTGCTGGTCACTTTTGCCTATGCCTGCCTGACCTGGGCGTTCGTGCACAACGATTTTTCGGTGGAATACGTCGCCCAGCAATCGAATACCCTGCTGCCGCTTGTCTATCGCATCGCCGCTGTATGGGGCGGGCACGAAGGCTCGCTTTTGCTCTGGTTATTGATGCTCACGTGGTGGACGTTGCTCGTGCGCCTCTTTTCGCGCGCGCTGCCGGACACCATGCGGGCGCGGGTCATCGGCGTGCTTTGCCTCGTGGCGGCGGGATTTCTGCTCTTCATTTTGTGCACCTCCAACCCCTTCCTGCGCCTCATACCGGGGGTGGCGGAAGGGCGTGAGCTGAATCCCATGCTGCAAGACCCCGGTCTCGTCATTCATCCGCCGCTTCTATACATGGGCTATGTCGGCTTTTCCGTCGCTTACGCCTTCGCGGTTGCCGCGTTGATGTCCGGGAAGCTTGACGCCGCCTGGGCGCGCTGGTCGCGCCCCTGGACGATGGCGGCGTGGGTGTTTCTCACACTGGGCATCGCAATGGGGTCGTGGTGGGCGTATTACGAACTGGGCTGGGGCGGCTGGTGGTTTTGGGATCCGGTGGAAAACGCTTCCTTCATGCCCTGGCTTGCGGGTACGGCGCTCATTCACTCGCTGGCGGTCACGGAAAAACGCGGCAGTTTCAAAAACTGGACGGTGCTGCTGGCGGTATCCACCTTCTCGCTCTCGCTCCTGGGCACCTTCCTCGTGCGTTCCGGTGTGCTCACCTCGGTGCACGCCTTCGCCAGCGACCCTTCACGCGGCATTTTTATTCTCGCCTTTCTGGTCGCCGTGATTGGCGCGTCCCTCGCGCTCTTTGTCTGGCGCGCGCCGAAAGTCGGGCTGGGCGGACGCTTCGGACTCTTTTCGCGCGAATCCCTGTTGCTCACCAACAATGTGCTGTTCGTCGTCGCCACCGGCACGGTGCTGCTGGGTACGCTCTATCCGCTGATCATCGACGCGCTCGCCGTCGGCAAAATTTCTGTTGGTCCGCCCTACTTCAACGCCGTGTTCGTGCCCATCATGGCGCCGCTCCTGTTTTTGATCGGCGTGGGGCCGTTCGCGCGCTGGAAACAGGCGTCGTTGCCGGAAGTGGCGCGTTTGCTTGCCAAGGACATTTACCTGGCAGCCTGTCTGACCCTGCTCTTCGTGTTGGCAGACTTTTCTCTGCTCGGCTTGCGGGATATATTGCTTGTGCAGTTGTGCTTTTTCATTCTGCTTTCCCTTGACGACCATGCCAGATTCCCCAATCAACCCGCTGGCGCGCCAGCGGGCATATGGGTGAAATCCCGTCGCATCCTGAATCGCTTTTGGCTCATCGGCGTCGCGGTGTCGGTTGGCTTGATCCTTTCATTTTCCCCTTTGCGGCAGCCTGTGGTAACGCCGCTGGTGTGTCTGGGCATCTTCCTCGCCTGCTGGATCGCCTTGACCGCCCTGCGCCATTTCATCCGTCAAGCCCGCGCCACACAAGGCAACGGCAGCCTCATCGCCGCCATCCTGAAACAGCCGCGCCATTTCTGGGGCATGCACATCGCCCACATCGGCGTCGCGGTATTTGTGGCGGGCGTGACCGTCGTCGGCGGTTACGAGGAAGAAAAAGACGTCAAAATGGCACCCGGCGACAGCGTGAGCGTTGCCGGAAATACCTTCCGCTTTCTCGGCGTCCGGCAGGTCAAAGGCCCCAATTATCTGGCATGGCAGGGCGACGTGGAATTAAGCAAAAACGACCGTTTCCAACGCCGCCTGTTACCGGAAAAACGCATTTACCACAGCTCCGCCATGCCCATGACCGAAGCCGCCATCGACGCGGGTTTTTTGCGCGACGTGTATGTGTCGCTGGGCGAACCCATCGACCGCGCCCACCCGGAGGCGGAATGGGCGGTGCGCGTGTATTACAAGCCGCTGGTCGACTGGATTTGGGGCGGCTGCATCCTCATGGCGCTGGGCGGATTGATTGCCATGCTTGACCGACGGTATCGCAATCGCCGCACTCATACAGGAGAAAGCAAATGAAACCTTTTGTTAAATGGGTGGGCGGCAAAAGCCAACTGCTCACAACCATCCAAAACACTTACCCTGACGGGCTGGGTGTTACCTATAAAAAATATGCAGAGCCTTTTGTTGGCGGCGGTGCAGTGTTGTTCGACATTTTGGGAAAATACGATCTGGATGCCGTTTATATCAGCGACACAAACCGCGAATTGATTTCTGTTTATCTGGCATTACGCGATTCAGCCAACGAACTCATTACCCTGCTTTCATCCATGCAAAACGAGTACACTCGTCTCGACACCGCAGATCGCAAGGCATACTATTACACAAAACGCGATCGATTCAATCAATTAAAAATTGATGGCGCATCTACAGAATGCGCTGCGACATTTGTTTTTCTCAATAAAACATGCTTCAATGGACTTTATCGCGTTAATCAAAAAGGATTGTTTAATGTACCAATGGGGGCATACAAAAATCCAACCATCTGCGACACGGAAAATCTTGTCGAAATATCCAAACATTTGAAAAATGTAACAATCGTTTGTGACGACTACAAAGCATCCGAAAGCTTTATCGACGACACAACCTTCGTCTATTTTGATCCACCCTACCGCCCCATTACCAAAACTTCCAACTTTACCGCTTACACGGAGAGTCTTTTTGATGACAAGGCTCAAATGGATCTGGCAAAATTTGTCGACACCATAAGCAACAAAGGTGCAAAAGTTGTTGCAAGCAATTCAGATCCTAAAAACATTGACGCAGAAGATGATTTTTTTGACAGGCTATATATCAACCATTACATCAATCGCGTAGATGCGACAAGGATGATAAATTGCAAAGGCGAAGCAAGAGGTAAAATCAAGGAACTGTTGATTAGAAACTTTGGGAGCAGATTATGAAAAAAGGCGGCATTGGTGGTGGAAACACGAAAACCGGACTGATATTTGAAGGGAAAACCGACCTGAAATCTTTTCTGTCCGCCCAATCAGGATATTCTGTTGAAGATGAAAATGTGTACTTCAATGGTGAGTTGGTGGCTCGCGTATTCAAAAAACATGACTTCTATAAGTTTATCAAATGCGAATTCGGTATAGAATGGGAAGGTGTCATTTCGCGACAATTGCTCCCCGACGACACAATTTATGTCATCACCAACAACACTCTTTTCATCATAGAATGTAAATTCCAGAAGGTAGGAGGTTCTGTTGACGAAAAACTGCAAACTTGCGATTTCAAGAAAAAACAATACAAAAAGCTACTCTCACCCGCAAACATTGAGGTTGAATACATTTATCTACTAAGCAACTTTTATAAGAACAAACGATATAAAGACGTGCTTGATTACATTATCAGCGTTCATTGTAGCTATTATTTTGAGTACATTCCGCTGACAAAATTTGGTTTGCCTGTGCCAAAAGAAGAGGCTGCATAATGTCTCCTCATCGCATTAAAAAATGGGAACCAGACCATTTTGAACTGGAGTTAAATACCGTATGGAGCTTCCCTGAACGAGGAAATTGGGCGACTCATGATGCCAAATATAGAGGCAACTGGTCTCCTTATATTCCTCGCAATCTGATCCTGCGCTACTCCCACGAAAGAGATCTGATTCTGGATCAGTTCGCTGGTGGCGGCACCACACTTGTTGAGGCAAAATTATTAACCCGTAATATTATTGGCGTTGATGTGAATGACTCCGCACTGATCCGATGCCATGAGAAATGTGATTTTGAACGCATCAATTCTGGTGTTGTAGAAATACGCAAAGGAGATGCACGACACCTTGATTTCATTCAAAACGAAAGCGTCGACTTCATTTGCACTCACCCACCCTATGCCAATATTATAGAATATAGTTCAGATATCGAAAACGATCTTTCGCGCTGTAATGTTTCCGAATTTCTTGCACAAATGAAACATGTTGCCACTGAGTGTTATCGTGTTTTGAAAAAAGGAAAATTTTGCGCTATTTTAATGGGCGATACACGAAAAAACGGACATGTAATTACGATGAGTTTTGATGCCATGAAATTATTTGAAGCAGCAGGATTCAAGACGAAGGAAGTTATTATCAAGGAACAACACAACTGCAAAGCAACTGGCTATTGGAAAACAAATGGCATAAAATTCAATTTTTTGCTGCTGGCACATGAATATCTGTTTGTTTTTAAGAAAATGGCTCACTGAACAGGAACACCTCATGAACAACAAATACATCTGGATACTCGTCGCCTTCGCCCTGCTGGTTGTCTTGCTGGGTTACGGGCTGACCCTCAACCCGCGCGAGATTCCTTCCCCCTTCATTGGCAAAGCCGCGCCGGAGTTTTCGCTGCCGCAGTTGGGTAAAGAGGCGACCTTCGCGCCCGCCGACCTGCAAGGCAAAGTCTGGCTCTTGAATGTCTGGGCGTCGTGGTGTCCTTCCTGTCGCGTGGAACATCCGGTGCTGGTCGACCTCGCCAAACGCGATGTCCTGCCCATCGTCGGGCTGAATTACAAGGAAGTGCGCGGCGACGGCGCGCTGGACAGCAGCAAGATCGCGCCGGAAGAAGAAAAGCAACTGGCGACCGAACGCGCGCAAAAATGGCTGACACAGCACGGCGACCCTTACGCCCTCTCCGTGCTTGACCTCGACGGTCGGGTGGGTATCGACTATGGCGTGTATGGCGCGCCGGAAACTTTTCTGATTGACAAGGCAGGCGTCATCCGTTTCAAGCAAATCGGCCCCATCACGCCGGAAGCACTGGAAACGACTCTTCTGCCCCTGATTGCGGAATTGAATCAATGAACGCCCTGCGTCCGCTCACCCTCTGCCTTGCCCTGTTCGCCTGTAGTCTGGCGAGCGCCGATGAAGCCCGACCGCTGGCAGCCGACCCGCTCACGGAGCAACGTCTGCTCGCCATCACGAGCGAATTGCGCTGCCTCGTCTGCCAGAACGAAACCATCGCCGCCTCCAACGCCGACCTCGCCAACGACCTGCGCGAGCAGATTCGCGGCATGATTCAGGCGGGTAAAAATGATGACGAAATCATCGACTTTCTGGTGATGCGCTACGGCGATTACGTGCTCTACCGCCCACCCGTGAAGACCATCACCCTGTTCCTCTGGGGCGGGCCGCTCCTGTTTTTCATCATGGGCATTTTCGGGCTGCGCCATTACCTCGTCCGCCGCAACCGGCAGATTACCGCCAGTGACGCGCTCTCCGACGCGGACAAACGCCTTGCGGAAGCCTTGCTTGCGGGCGATGATGCCCCGACCGCCCCCCACCCTTCAAAAACGCCCCAATCATGATTGCCTTTCTCCTCGCCGCGCTGGTACTGACCACCCTCGTCGTCGCCCTGCTGCTGCCGCCCCTGCTGCGCCGCCCCGCTGTTTTTGCCGCCCCCGTGACCGACAGCGCCGACACTGTGCTGCGCGAACAACTGGACGAACTGAAAGCGGAGCAGGCTGCGGGCAATTTGAGCGCGGCGGAATTCACGGAAGCGGAAGACGAACTCAAACGCCGCATCCTCGAAGAACATCGGGAAACTGTTAGTACCGATGCGGTTGTCCATGCCACGAAGCCTGCGACAAAAACCGCCGTGGCGCTCACCTTGCTGCTGGTCTTGGGCGGTTTCGCCCTGTATGGCGGGTGGGGCAACCTCCTTGCCCTGCAACCGGAAAGGGTGCAATCCGCCGCCCGTCAGGTTGAAGCGGCAGCGGCGGGGCAACAGATGACGCCGGAGCAAATCGCAGGCATGGTCGAAAAACTCGCCGCCCGTCTGGAAGCCAATCCCGACGACCCGGAAGGCTGGCTGATGCTCGCCCGTTCGTACAAGATGCTCGACCGTCCGGCAGAAGCCGCCGCCGCCTACGCCCACATCGAAGCCCTGATCGCCCAGGACGCCGACCTGCTCGTCGACTACGCCGAAACCCTCGGCATGTCCGCCGCAACCCGTCTGGCAGGCAAGCCCCGCCAGTTGTTGACACAGGCGCTGCAACTCGACCCCGACAACCGCCGCGCCCTGTTCCTGGCAGGCGTAGCCGCGCTGGACGCAGGCGATAATGCCGAAGCCGTAACGTATTGGGAAAAACTCCTGCCGCAAGTAGCGCCGGGCAGCGAACTGCACAATCTGCTGACGGAGCAGTTGGCGAAGATTAAAGGGGCGAAGTAGGTCGCAGGGGCGGTTCGAGAACCGCCCTCTGATTAACCAATCATGGCCGGCGCTGTTGCAAAGCGCCCCGCACAGAGGCCGGATATACGGACGCAGTCGTACCCTTTCCTTGCCCTCACTTTCAGCCTTGCAAAACAGGATGTATCCATATACAGCATGTGAAACCATGCCCGACCTACGAGAAACCGCAGGGGCGACCTTTGTCAAAAATCTGGAATGTGGGTAAACCTCAGCCCACTGTACAGCCCACAAGGAGAGGGGTGATTTCAGTCCCCGCTCCAGACCATTTTCCTGACGTCAGGAAAATGGTCGACTTCGATTTTTGGGCGCATTTTCCGAACACGCCGGATGATTCCTGTGCTTTCATAGGGGCACCTCGCAACCGTTTTGCCTGTTTTGAAAATCATGACCAACACAAATCCCAACCCCCCCCATCTCCGTCCCCTCGACCTGCAAAACGGGCGCATCGACATGGCGCATGGCGCGGGGGGGCGGGCGATGGCGCAGGTGATCGACGAGATTTTCGCGCGCCATTTTGCGAATGAATGGCTGGGGCAGGGCAATGATGGCGCGGTGTTGCCCGCCCCAGCCCCTGGCGAAAAACTGGTGATGGCGACGGATAGCCACGTCGTTTCGCCGCTCTTTTTTCCCGGCGGCGACATCGGGTGTTTATCCGTGCATGGCACGATTAACGATGTGGCGGTGATGGGGGCGCGTCCCTTGTGGCTCTCTGCGGCGTTCATTCTGGAAGAGGGTTTTTTGCTTGCCGACCTTGAGCGCATCGTTGTCAGCATGGCGGCTGCGGCGCGGGCGGCGGGCGTACCCATCGTAACCGGCGATACCAAGGTGGTGGAGCGCGGCAAGGGCGATGGGGTGTTCATCACCACAACGGGCGTGGGCGCTTTGCCGTCGGGGGGCGAACCGGGCGGACAGCGGGCAGCGGCGGGCGACGCGATTCTGGTTTCCGGCGCTTTGGGCGAGCACGGCATGGCGATTATGAGCGCGCGCGAGGGGCTGGGGTTTATCGCGCCCATTGTTTCCGATACGGCGGCGTTGCATGGGCTGATTGCCGATTTGCTGGCGACGGGGGTGGAGATTCATGTCTTGCGCGACCCGACGCGCGGCGGACTGGGGGCGACCTTGAATGAAATCGCCGCCCAGTCCGGCGTGGGGATGATGCTGGAGGAAGCGAGCCTGCCCATTCAACCCGCCGTCGCCGCCGCCTGTGAATTTCTGGGGCTGGACCCGCTGTATGTCGCCAACGAAGGCAAAGTCATCGTGATCTGCAAGGGGGCGGACGCGGACAAAGCACTCACCGCGTTGCGGGCGCATCCCCTGGGGCGTGCGGCCGCCATTATCGGACGGGTGACGGAAGACCCTCGCCATTTTGTACAAATGACCACGCCGCTGGGCGGTCGCCGCATGGTGGATTGGCTCGCGGGCGAGCAATTGCCGAGGATTTGTTGATTGATACGTGAATACTAATAACCTTCAGTACGACAATAGTTAAACGCTATCTGACGAATGCGAACAAACAATTAGCCGGATGTCCGTTTGACGTTTACCATTCGCTTCACTTACTCACCCCTCACAACAAGGAGTCTCACATGTCTGCATCCCTCATCAACACCGAAATCAAGCCCTTCAAGGCGCAAGCCTTCCATAACGGCAAGTTCGTGGAAGTCACCGAAGCCACCGTGAAAGGCAAGTGGAGCGTGTTTTTCTTCTACCCTGCCGACTTCACCTTTGTCTGCCCGACCGAACTGGGCGACCTGGCGGACAACTACGCCGAATTCCAGAAGCTGGGCGTGGAAATCTACGGCGTGTCGACCGACACCCATTTCACCCACAAGGCCTGGCACGACACCTCTGAAACCATCAAGAAAATCAACTACCCGCTGGTGGGCGACCCCACGCACGTCATTTCCCGCAACTTCGGCGTCTACATCGAAGAAGCGGGCGTGGATGAACGCGGCACCTTCGTGGTCGACCCGAACGGCAAGATTCAGATTATCGAAATCAACGCCGGCAACATCGGCCGCAACGCCGAAGAACTGCTGCGTAAGGTGAAAGCCGCGCAATACGTCGCCGCGCACCCCAGCGAAGTTTGCCCCGCCAAATGGAAAGAAGGCGAAAAGACACTGGCGCCTTCGCTTGATCTGGTGGGCAAGATTTAAGGGGGTTCATCCCTGCATCATCCTGCCCACCCCGCGCGGCGTGGGCAGGAAACGATACGACGCAAACGCCGTGGAATACGCGGGCGTTTTTTATCTTAAACTCTACTTTTCATTCCGCCATTCTCAAAGGAGAACGCCATGCTGGACTCGAACATCAAGACGCTGTTAGTGGGCTATCTGGACAAACTGGTCGCCCCCATCGAACTCATCGCCTCGCTGGACGACAGTCCAAAATCCGAAGAAATGCGCGCCTTGCTGACGGAAATCGCCAGTCTCTCCGGCAAGGTGAGTCTGCGTGAAAATGGCAGCGCGGTTCGCCGCCCCTCTTTTGCGATGGCAAAAGTCGGAGAAACGCCGCGCATCCACTTCGCGGGCATTCCTCTGGGACACGAATTCACTTCGCTCGTTCTGGCGCTTTTGCAAACCAGCGGCTATCCGCCCAAACTGGAAGCGGAAGAAATCGAACAAATCAAGGCATTAAAGGGAAAATTCAACTTTGAGACCTTCGTTTCGCTCTCCTGCATCAACTGCCCGGATGTCGTGCAGGCCTTAAATACCTTTGCCGTGTTAAATCCCGATTTTGAAGCGGTGATGATTGACGGCGTGGGGTTTCTGAAAGAAGTGGAAGAACGCCAGATTATGGGCGTGCCCGCCATCTATCTGAACGGCGAACTGTTCGGAAGCGGTCGCATGAGCGTCAAGGAAATTCTTGCCAAGCTGGATACGGGCGCGGCAGCCCGCGACGCGGAAAAAATCAACCAGAAAGACGTGTTTGACGTGCTGGTGGTAGGCGGCGGCCCCGCCGGTGCCGCAGCCGCCATCTACGCCGCCCGCAAGGTGCTGCATACCGGCGTGATCGCCGAACGCTTCGGCGGACAGATACAGGATACGATGTCCATCGAAAATTTCATCTCGGTGAAAGAAACCGAGGGCCCGCATCTGGCGGCGGCGCTGGAAGAACACGTGAAGGTGTATGGCGTGGATGTGATGAATCTGCAAAAAGCCACGCAACTCATCCCCGGTCAAAATGGCAGCCCCATCGAAATCCGCACCGCCTCCGGCGCGACCTTGAAGAGCCGGAGCGTCATTCTCTCCACCGGCGCGCACTGGCGGTCAATGAATGTGCCCGGCGAAGCGGAATATCGCACCAAGGGCGTGGCGTACTGTCCGCACTGCGATGGCCCGCTCTTCAAAGGAAAGCGCGTTGCGGTGATTGGCGGCGGCAATTCCGGCGTGGAAGCGGCGATTGACCTCGCGGCCATTGTCACGCATGTCACCTTGCTGGAATTCGGCGAAACCCTGCGCGCCGACACCGTGCTGCAAAAAAAGCTCGCCAGCCTCTCCAATGTCACCGTGTTGAAAATGGCGCAAACCACCGAAGTTCTGGGCGACGGCAACAAGGTCATCGGTCTTCGCTACAAGGATCGCGTCAGCGGCGAAGCGCGCAAAATCGACCTTGAAGGCATCTTCGTGCAGATCGGCTTGCTGCCCAATACCGAATGGTTGAAAGGCACGCTGGACTTGTCCACAAGCGGAGAAATCGTCATCGACGCGAAAGGTCAGACCTCCATCCCCGGCGTTTTCGCGGGCGGCGACTGCACGACCGTCCCCTACAAACAGATCGTCATCGCCATCGGCGAAGGCGCGAAAGCCAGCCTGTCAGCGTTTGATTATCTGATTCGCAACGGCATCAAGGGCTGATTGGCGACATCCGGCAGGCGGCTTCGGAAAGAATGCCCTGCCGAATCCCATGTAATTCCGGTTCGCATGAGAAGCGAGACGCGAAGACTGCCCGAAGACAGTGCGATTGCACGGCAAGGCGAAGTCGACAAAGGTTCGTTTTTAATGCGAATCGGAGTAACGCCCTGCCCTGCGCCTCTGGCGTGGGGCAGGCTTTTAGCACTCTTCGATGTGCCGGAATAGCGACAACATTCCTTGGCGAGCGTAGGTTGGGTAAGCCGCAGGAAGAACCCGACATTGGCAATTCATCGCGCGCAACCTGCCGGATACCGGGCGGATGACCAGATTGACGGATAAGTGTTGGGTTACGCTTCGCTTACCCAACCTACGGGGCATCCATATGGAATTGTGAGTAAACATCAGCACGAGGGGGCTGGGAGCGATGGCGTCCTCGCCATCGTACGACGGCGAGACGCCGTCGCTCCCAAAAGACGCTTGCCCGACCCTGTTGCGCTTCACTGAACCGTTCAATATCGGGTTCTTCCTGCGGCTTACCCAACCTGCGAGAAGCCGTCTGCCGTCATTGCGAGGCGCAAAGCGACGTGGCAATCCATGCAACAGCGAGAGACAAGCCGCGTCGCTACGCTCCTCGCAATGACGCGAATCAGATCATTGCGGCGGCGGGCGAGCGCAGGTCGTCTGCGATGAGGGGGAAGGCTTTGTTCGGATTGACATATGGCGCGCTGTGCAGCAGCAGTTGCTGGAAGGCTTTGAGGATGGCCTCCGGTCGGTGCTCCAGCGTTTTGAACACCCCGGTTGCGACTTCAAGGTTGGGCAGGGGCGAGTAGCCTTCCCGTTCCAGTGAAGTGAGCAGGAATTCCACATAGTCCTCGCCAAGTACCGGATAGGGCAGCGAGGTGGCGCCGTAAAAGGCGTGGTTGTTACGCCCGCGCAATTCGTTCACCAGCGCGGGTGGTGAACCCGTGCCGATAAAGACAAAGCTCCCCGGCGTTTCCGGGCGCAGGTTGATGGCGTCGCGGGCTTCTTTCAACTCGTGCAGCAGCAGGGGTTCTTCGTCAGAAGTCATGGTGAGCTGCACGTCATCGACGATGAGCACGACATCGGTTTGGCTCTGGTCGATAATCGCCATCAGCGCCTCGACGAGTGCGATGCCGCCATTTTTGCCGATGGTTTCCGGATTGAAGTTGAATTTCAAATCCCGTATGCCGATGGCGCGCAGGAATTGATCCAGTATGCCGGAAGGGGAGTGTGGTTTGAGCGTTTTCCTGATGGCATTGCACGCGACATGGTAGGGGCTGATGTTCGGCTGGGCGAGGAGGTCGACGTAAATAACGAGCGCGCCCAGCTTTTGGAGCGCGGGCATCAAGTCGTACAGAAGGAAGCTGGTTTTTCCTGTCCGGCTTGGGCCGGGCAGAAAAAGACCGCGCAGCAGTTGAGTATCCAGCGACTTGGTACGGAGGAGTTTCCGCGCCAGGTCAGCCGCCAGTTGAGGCCGAGGATAGAGATTGCTCATGCAATTCGCCGGAATTATTGGTGCGCAATCATTGCAACAAGTACAGGATTACCCTGTTTCAGTTTTTCTGCCGCGCCGTCCCAGGCGCACCAGCGCCAGCGCGTAGCCGGAGAGGGCATAGACGCAGAAGATGCCGAACAGCACTTCGGCGGGGTAGGAGGAAATCACCGCGAAGACCAGCACCAGCGCGAGCACGAAGATGAAGGGCACACTCTTTTTGAGATTGATGTCCTTGAAGCTGTAGAAGGGGATATTGCTGACCATCGACAGCCCGGCGAACACGGTGACGAAAACGGCAAACCAGCGCACATCCAGCCCCTTGATGTCGAAACCGATCATCACCCAGACGAAGCCGACCACGAGGGCGGCCGCCGCAGGGCTGGGCAGACCCTGAAAATAGCGTTTGTCGATGACTTCCAGCATGGTGTTGAAGCGCGCCAGCCGCAGCGCCGCGCCCGCGCAGAAGATGAAGGCGGCAATCCAGCCGACGCGCCCCAGACTCATCAGCGCCCATTGGTACATGACCAGCGCCGGGGCGACGCCGAAGGAAACCATGTCGGCAAGGGAATCGTATTCCGCGCCGAAGGCGGATTGGGTGTGGGTGAGGCGGGCGACGCGACCATCCAGACCGTCCAACACCATGGAGATGAAAATGGCGGCGGCGGCTTTTTCAAAATCGCCCTGCATCGCTTGCACGATGGCGAAGAAGCCGAAAAACAGCGCCGCCGTGGTAAACAGGTTGGGCAGGATGTAAATGCCCCGACGCTTGAGTTCGGGGTGAAAGAGGGTTTTGCGGGGTTTCAGTTCAGGCATGAGGTTGTTTGGTGAGGACGGCAAGCAGGGTGCTGGAAGCATACACTTTTTCGCCGATGCTGACGCGCGCTTGCGCGTCCAGCGGCAGATAAACATCCACCCTTGAGCCGAAGCGGATGAAGCCATAACGCTGTCCGCGCGTGAGGGTCATGTCGGGTTCCATATAATTCAGGATGCGGCGGGCGACAAGCCCCGCGACCTGCACACAGGTCACGTCCTGCCCGTTGTCGGGCGTGGCGCTTTTCAGGTGCATGGCGCACCGCTCGTTTTCGGTCGACGCCTTGGCGAGCGCGGCATTCACAAACTGACCGGGGTTGTACCAGACCTGTTTCACCTCGCCGTCAATGGGCGAGCGGTTGGAATGGACGTTAAAAACATTCATGAACACGCTGATTTTCAGGGCGCGGCGTTGCAGCCAGGTATCGTCACATTCTTCAATGGCGACAATGCGACCATCGGCGGGGGCGACCACATCGTAAGCATCCGTACCGGCAATGACGCGCGGCGGGTCGCGGAAAAATTGCAGGGTGAACAGGAAAATCACGCCAAAGATAAACGCCACGCCGGCGCCGAAAATCAGGGTAACGAGCAGCGCGAGCACAAGAGAAATCGCAATGAAGGGCCAGCCTTCTTTGGCGATGAGAGGATGGGGATATTCAGGCATCAGGGATCAGAGGTCGGGTGGCGGAAAAATTTGCGTACTATCGCATGAATTGCGATGGTTGGTTCGGGCTTTGCACATAAAACAGCCGGACAGTCCTTTTCGGGGCTGTCCGGCGTTGTATATCGCTGCTTAGTTCTTGCTTTGGTCAACCAGTTTGTTTTTCTTGATCCACGGCATCATGTCGCGCAGTTGACCGCCGACCTGTTCGACCGGATGCGCGGCAGTGAGGCGGCGGCGGGCGGTCATGGCGGGGTAGTTGAGCCGTCCTTCCAGGATGAACTGTTTGGCGTAGTCGCCGTTCTGGATACGCTTCAGTGCGTTACGCATGGCTTCGCGGGACTGGGCGTTGATGACTTCGGGGCCGGTCACGTATTCGCCGAATTCGGCGTTGTTGGAGATCGAGTAGTTCATGTTGGCAATGCCGCCTTCGTAGATCAAATCCACAATCAGCTTCATTTCGTGCACGCACTCGAAGTACGCCATTTCCGGCGCGTAACCGGCTTCGACCAGGGTTTCAAAGCCCATCTTCATCAGTTCGACCGCGCCGCCGCAGAGCACGGCTTGTTCGCCGAAGAGGTCGGTTTCTGTTTCTTCGCGGAAGGAGGTTTCGATCACGCCGCCCTTGGTGCCGCCGTTCGCCGCCGCATAGGAGAGGGCGATGTCTTTGGCTTTGCCGGTCTTGTCTTGATACACGGCGATGAGCGAGGGCACGCCGCCGCCTTTCAGGTATTCGGAACGCACGGTATGACCGGGGCCTTTGGGGGCGATCATGATGACGTCAACATCGCTGGCAGGGATGACCTGATTGTAGTGAATGTTGAAGCCGTGCGCGAAGGCAAGCGCCGCGCCTTTTTTCAGGTTGGGGGCGACATCTTCGTTGTAGACCTGGGGGATGTTTTCGTCGGGCAAAAGCAGCATGACGACATCCGCGCCTTTGACGGCCTTGCCGATTTCTTCGACTTTCAGACCGGCGGCTTCCGCTTTCTTCCAGGAAGCGCCGCTTTTACGCAGACCGACCGTAACCTTGACGCCGGAATCTTTCAGGTTCTGGGCGTGGGCGTGACCTTGCGAGCCGTAGCCGACGATGGTGACTTTTTTGCCCTTGATGAGGGAAAGGTCGGCGTCTTTGTCGTAATAAACTTTCATGGGAAAAATCCTCTTTCAGTAAAAATGGGGGGTCAGACTTTGAGAATGCGGTCGCTGCGGCCGATGCCGGAAACTCCGGTACGTACAGTTTCCAGAATCAGCCCCGTGTCCAGGGCATTGATGAAGGAATCCAGCTTGGCGCTGGTTCCCGTCAATTCGATGACGAAGGTGGACTCGGTGACATCGAGAATGCGCCCACGGAAAATATCCGACATGCGCTTCATCTCTTCACGATCCTTGCCGATGGCGCGTACCTTGATCAACATCAGTTCGCGCTCGACGTGAGCGGATTCGGAGAGGTCGACGACTTTCACCACATCGACGAGCTTGTTCAACTGCTTGGTGATTTGTTCCAGCACTTCATCGGAACCGCTGGTGACGATGGTCATCCGTGACAGCGAGGCATCCTCGGTCGGCGCGACGGTCAGGGATTCGATGTTGTAGCCGCGCGCGGAAAACAGCCCCGCTACGTGGGAGAGCGCGCCCGCTTCGTTTTCCAGCAGAATGGAAATAATGTGTCGCATGTTATTCACCTTACAGGTCTTCGGCCAGAATCATTTCGGTCAACCCCTTGCCGGTCGCCACCATGGGGAAGACATTGGCGGTCGGGTCGATGATGAAATCCATGAACACCAGTCTGTCCTTGTATTCGGTAAACGCCCGTTTCAATGCCGGTTCCACGTCTTCCGGCTTTTCGATTTTCATGCCGACATGTCCGTAGGCTTCCGCGAGTTTGACGAAATCCGGCAGCGAGGTGACGTAAGACTGGGAGTAACGTTTGGAATAGAACATTTCCTGCCATTGCCGCACCATGCCCAACATGCCGTTATTCAGATTGATAATCTTGATGGGAAGTTCAAACTGCTTGCAGGTGGAAAGCTCCTGGATGCACATCTGGATGGAACCTTCTCCGGTCACGCAGGCCACCGTCGCGCCGGGATTGGCGAAGCTCGTGCCCATGGCGTAGGGCAGACCGACGCCCATCGTGCCCAGACCGCCGGAATTAATCCAGCGGCGCGGCTTGTCGAATTTGTAGAACTGCGAGGCGAACATCTGGTGTTGCCCCACGTCGGAGGTGATGAAGGCATCGCCCCTTGTGACTTCGTAGAGCTTTTCCACCACGAACTGCGGCATGATGCGCTCGCCCTGATGGTATTGCAGCCCCTTTTTCGCGCGCCAGGCTTCAATTTGCCGCCACCAGTCGGCAAGCTGGGGCGAGGTCGCAAAACCATCTTCCAGCAGCTTCAACATTTCATCCAATACATCGGGCACATTGCCGACGATGGGAATGTCCGCCTTGACGCGCTTGGAAATGGAAGAGGGGTCGATGTCGACGTGGATGATTTTGCGCGGCTCGTTATAAAAATGCTCGACATTGCCAATCACGCGGTCATCGAAGCGCGCGCCGACGGCAAGAATCACGTCGGCATTGTGCATCGCCAGATTGGCTTCATAAGTGCCGTGCATCCCCGGCATCCCCACCGATTGGCGATCCGTTGCGGGAAAGCCGCCCAACGCCATCAGGGTGTGGGTGACGGGAAAATTCAGACGCCGGGCGAGGTCGGTCAGTTTTTCCGCCGAGTCGGAAAGAACCACGCCGCCACCGATGTAGAGAATCGGACGCTTCGCTTCCAGAAGCAGTTGCACCGCCTTCTTGATTTGCCCCAGGTGCCCCTTGACCACCGGATTGTAGGAGCGCATCGCCACCGCAGCCGGGTAGACGAATTCACATTTTTCCGCCGTGATGTCCTTGGGCAAATCCACCACAACGACGCCGGGACGCCCGGTTGTGGCGATGTGAAAGGCTTTTTTCAGCGTAGACGCGAGGTCTTTGACATCCTTGACCAGAAAATTGTGTTTGACGCAGGGGCGGGTGATGCCCACCGTGTCGCATTCCTGAAAGGCATCACTGCCAATCGCGGCAGTGCCCACCTGACCGCAGAGCAGAACGAGCGGCACCGAATCCGCATTGGCGGTTGCGACCCCTGTAATGGCATTGGTCACGCCGGGACCGGAAGTGACCATCGCCACGCCGACACGATTGGAAGAACGGGAATAGGCATCCGCCGCGTGCACCGCCGCCTGTTCGTGCCGGACCAGAATGTGCTTGACTTCATCCTGCTTGAAAAGCGCGTCATAAATGTGCAGCACAGTCCCGCCCGGATACCCGAACACATGCTCCACCTTTTCTTCCTGAAGGCACCTGATTACAATCTCTGCGCCGCTGATTATCATGGTCACGACCGATTTGCTTGAAAACCCGTAACGATAATCCCGTAGGACGTACAGGTCAAGAAAAGCGGATCATGCCAAAAGGATTGAGGCGCCCGCAAAATCATCCGACAGCCAGAAAAGAACGCGCATCTGATATATATTGCGCGTACCGCAAACAGCCTTCCTCTCCGAGGAAGGTGGCGCGAAGCGCCGGAAGGAGTAGCAACCCACGGCGGCAAAGCCGCCCCCATAACCTGATACCTGACCTCTGATCCCTGACACCTGATGCCCTCCTTCCCCCGCTGCCTCGCCGCCCTGATTTACGAAGCCCTGTTGTTAATCGGCATCATCGCCATCGGCGTCATCCTGCCCTACATCCTGCTGGGCGCGCTCGCCCACGTCGATGTCGCCCGCCTCGCCCGCGTCCAGCAGGTGCATTTTGTGTTGCTGCTCGGACTGTATTTCATCTGGTGCTGGTTGCATGGCGGACAAACGCTCGCCATGAAAACCTGGAAAATCAGGCTGGTCGACCAAAGCGGCGCGCCTTTGCGCCCCGTTCAGGCCGTCCTGCGCTACCTCGTTGCCTGGCCTTGCCTGTTGCTTTGTGGTGTCGGTCTGCTCTGGCGCTTTGTCGACCCGGACAAACAGTTTTTACACGACCGCATTGCCGGCACCCGGCTGGTGCTTTGCGCGCCGGTTTCCCCAAAATCTTCCAAATGAGCACGCCATGAATCACGACGATTTCCTCTCCGACCCGCAATCCCTGGTCATCCACGGCGATCTGGACTGGGACAACCCCGAAGCGGACGACACGGCGCTTGCCCCGGCGATTTATCCGGCGTCGACCTACCGCGCCCGTAATTCCGCTGAATTCGCGGCGATGGCGAACCAGCCGCGTCACCCACGCTATTACGCGCGCTACGGCAACCCGACGCAGGAACGCTGCGAACGCCTGCTCGCCCGACTGGAAGGCGCGGAAGCGGCGCTCCTGATGTCATCCGGCATGGGCGCGATGAGCACTACTTTGTTCGCGCA
This sequence comes from Betaproteobacteria bacterium, assembly GCA_025997095.1. Lineage (GTDB taxonomy): Bacteria > Pseudomonadota > Gammaproteobacteria > Burkholderiales > Rhodocyclaceae > Azovibrio. The sequence goes on from BNUD01000009.1 coordinate 45,714, forward strand.
TGTGCGGGCGGGCGACCACATCGTCGCGCAGACCACGCACTACATGGGCACCGCGAAACTGCTCACCGACCTGCTGCCGGGGCTGGGCGTGGAAGTGACGCTGGTCGACCAACGCGATACCGCCGCCTTCTTCGCCGCGACGCGCGACAATACCAAACTGATCGTGCTGGAAACGCCCTCCAATCCCACCCTCACCCTGACCGATCTCGCCGCCATCGCAGAATTCGCCAGAAGCCGCAACATCACCACGCTGGCGGACAACACCTTTGCCTCGCCCATCAACCAGCGTCCGCGCGACTTCGGCATCGACCTCGTGCTGCACAGCGCCACCAAATATCTGGGCGGACACAGCGACCTGATTGCCGGGGTCGTCTGCGGCAGCAGCAGGGCGGTCGAAAAAATCTGGGAACGCTCCATCGTCCTGGGCACCAACCTCAGCCCCTTCAACGCCTTCCTGCTCCTGCGCGGTCTGCGTACCCTGCCCATGCGTGTCGCCCGCCAGAGCGAAAACGCCCTCGCGCTGGGGCATTTTCTGGAAGCGCACCCATCCGTCGCCCGTGTCCACTACCCCGAACTGAAAAGCCACCCGCAACACGAACTGGCAAAGCGACAAATGCAACATGGCGGCGGCGTATTGAGTATCGAACTCAAAGGCACACCGGGGGACGAGCGCGGTTTTCAGGCCGCCAAAAACTTCGTCGCCGCGTTAAAGCTGGCAAAACACGCCGTGAGTTTGGGCGGCGTCGAGACCTTGGTCGTACACGCCGCCTCGATGTGGGAAGCCACCCTGACGCCCGAACAAATGCAACGCGCCGGCATCGCGCCCTCACTGGTCCGCATCGCGGCAGGCCTGGAAAACGCCGGGGATTTGTGTCGGGATATGGCGCAGGCGCTTCAGGGGGCAGAGGCCAGGTAGCAGCAGGATGGTGGAAGACGCTGCGCTTTTGCCGTCGCCACGCTTCGTCGAAACCCCGCTGCCACCCCTGGATGTCTGTGCTACGCTTGCCAGCATGAAGCCTGTTGTTATGTGATCGCTTGCATTGTTCGCAAGGTAGCTCTTTTGGGCATCGCGGTCGTTCTGTTTTCGTGTGTGGCGCCGTTTTTCAGGATGGAACAAGAGCGGAACGCTTCCATAGAGCGCGCAGAAAAATTCTGTGCTTCCATCACCATCGGAGAGCCTTGTGACCTGGAAAAAACAGAGGCGCTATTTAAGCAATCGAAATATGCAGTAGCCAGCGGTGCAAAAGACCGTCGTGTTTTCTTCCAATTTCGGGTTCCCGTATTTGAGCATGACAATTGCACGCTCGATATTGAAAATGGCAAGGTCGTTGGAAGATTGGTTGAACATTTTGATTAGGAAAAGAATTGATATGATTCAATCAGCAGAAGAATTTGTCGCCTTGCGTAGCAGCGAGGTAATGGCTGAATACAACCGTTCGGCGTATGAAAAAGCCCCGATGCAAGTCTGGCGGGATGTCATTGACAAATACCCTGACTGCCAATTGTGGGTGATTCGCAACAAAACGGTGCCACTGGAAATTCTGGACACATTGAGCAGAAGTGACCATGCCCGCATCCGAAGTGAAATCGCAACCAAGCGAAAGCTATCGACAGAGCTTTTTGAACGTCTTGCCAAAGATGCTGATGTAAGTGTGCGTCGCCACATTGCCATAAACAAAAAGACACCGTTGCATGTGCTGGAAATCTTGCGTCAGGATAACGATGCCGATGTAGCAGAAGCGGCGGCACGCAATATCGAAGGCAGAAAACTCAAAGGCGGTTTTGAACTGACCTACGCCCACCCCGGAAAATCCGGCGCACCCCTGATTTTTCCCTTCATCGGAGAAAACCTGCTGATTAACGCGGATGCCGCCTTGCCGTCCGTTGAGACCTTGCAAGCCTTGGGCGATGGCTGGCAGGCGGTTCAGTTTGGGGTGTTGGAGGGACAGCCCTGCGAGATGCGGGTTTGGGCGCAAAAAACGCCGCTGCCGGAAGATTTGCTGATCGGCGATTTTCGGCGGCTTTGGGGCGTCTGGTCGGCGGCGTATCTGGCGGCGCTGATTCGTGCTCGGCAGCTTGCGGCGTGGTTGGCGCAGCATCGGTTTTGCGGCGTTTGCGGACAGGCGACAAAGATGCATCCGACAGAACCCGCCTGCGCGTGTCCCGCTTGCGGGCACAAGGCGTATCCGCGCATTTCGCCGGTGTGCATGGGGCTGATATTGAAGGGCAACAAGATGTTGCTGGCGCGCTCACCCCGTTTTCTTCCGGGCGTGTATAGCGCCCTCGCCGGATTTGTTGAGGCGGGCGAGTCGGCGGAAGCGGCGTTGCGGCGGGAAGTTTTTGAGGAATCCGGCGTGCGGATTAAAAATATCCGCTGGTTCGGCAGCCAGTCCTGGCCTTATCCGCACTCGCTGATGCTGGGGTTTATCGCGGACTACGCTTCTGGCGAATTGGTCGCGCAAGAAGGCGAGATTGAGGATTTGGGCTGGTTCGATTTCGACAGGCTGCCCGCGTTGCCGCATCCAGCGTCCCTCGCCTGCCGGATGATTGATCATGTCCGCAAGCGTCAAGGCAAACGCAGGTCATCCGAATCTGCCGCCCCGCGTCGATACCCGTTAGAATAGCGCGATTCCTCAACCTTCTTATTGTGCAGATTCCATTGTGAATAAACCCGTCACCCCTGAAGCGCCCGCCGCCAATTTTATCCGCAATATCGTTGAAGCCGACCTCGCCGCCGGCAGGTATGCCTCGCGCCGCCATGCCGGTCAGCCGGGGTTGGGCGCTTCGCACGCCAATGCGCCGCTGGATGCCGCGAAAATCCGTACCCGTTTTCCGCCTGAACCCAATGGCTACCTGCATTTCGGGCACGCCAAATCCATCTGCCTGAATTTCGGGCTGGCAGAGCAGTTTGGCGGGCGGTGTCACATGCGCTTTGACGACACCAACCCGGAAAAAGAAGACGTCGAATATGTCGAATCCATCGTGAGCGCGGTGCGCTGGCTGGGTTTTGACTGGCAGGACGCCCACGAAAACAACCTCTACTACGCTTCCAACTATTTCGCCTGGATGCTGCAATGCGCCGAATATCTGGTCTCTGCCGGACATGCCTATGTGGATAGCCAGAGCGCCGACGAAATGCGGGCGACACGCGGCACATTGACTGAACCTGGGCGGGACAGTCCCTGTCGCAGCCGCAGCATTGCCGAAAATCAGGAACTTTTCCGGCGGATGCAGGCGGGCGAATTTCCGGATGGACAGCATGTGCTGCGCGCCAAAATCGACATGGCGTCGCCCAACATCAACCTGCGCGACCCCGCCATTTACCGCATCCGCCACGCCAGCCACCACAACACCGGCGACCGTTATTGCGTGTATCCCATGTACACCTTCGCGCACCCCATCGAAGACGCGCTGGAAAACGTCACCCATTCCATCTGTACGCTGGAATTTGAAGACCAGCGTCCCTTCTACGACTGGCTGCTGGAGCGCCTCGCGGAAGGCGGCCTGCTGTTGCGCCCGCTGCCCAGGCAGTACGAATTCTCCCGCCTCAATCTCACCTACGTGCTGCTCTCCAAGCGGAAACTCATTCAACTGGTGGCAGAAAAGCACGTTTCCGGCTGGGATGACCCGCGTATGCCCACGTTAGTCGGCGCGCGGCGGCGGGGCTATGCGCCGGAAGGCTTCCGGCTCCTGATGGAGCGCATCGGCGTTTCCAAATCCGATTCCCTGATTGATTACAGCCTGCTGGAAGACTGTATGCGCGACGTGATGAATGACCGGGACGAACGCCGCATTGCCGTGCTCGACCCGATCAAACTCGTCATCACCAATTATCCGCAAGGTCAGTCTGAACGTTGCGAAGCGCCTAATCACCCCCTGAAACCCGAACTCGGCACACGCGAACTGCCCTTCGGACGCGAAGTGTGGATTGAACGCGAAGACTTCATGGAAATCCCGAACAAGGGTTACAAACGCCTCTATCCCGGCAATATGGCGCGTCTGAAATATGCCTACATCGTCAAATGCACAGGCTGCGAAAAAGACGCCGATGGCAAGGTTGCGACCGTATTCTGCGAATACCTGCCCGACACGCGCTCCGGCACGCCCGGCGCGGACAGCGTAAAAGTCAAGGGCAACCTGCACTGGGTTTCTGTCGCCTGCGCGCACGCCGCCGAAGTGCGCCTGTACGACCGCCTGTTCAAAGTCCCCGCCCCCGGCGCGGGAGACAGGGATTTTCTCGAAGACCTCAATCCCGATTCCTGCCGCAGCATCGCCGCGCAACTGGAACCCGCCCTCAAAGACGCCAAACCGGGCGAGCGTTTCCAGTTCGAGCGCCACGGCTATTTTGCCGCCGACAGCGTGGATTCCCAAGTCGGCAAGCCGATCTTCAACCGCGCCGTGACGATGAAAGATTCCTGGGATTCAGGGGTCAGAAATCAGGGTTCAGGGAGCAAATGAAATGATTGAATTAGGCGTCAATATCGACCACGTTGCCACCTTGCGGCAGGCGCGCGCCACCTGGGAACCCGATCCGGTGTGGGCGGCGGTGGAAGCGCATCTGGGCGGCGCGGACGGCATCACCCTTCATCTGCGCGAAGACCGAAGGCATATCAACGACGAAGATGCGCGCCGCCTGAAAGAAAGCGTTCAGGTCAAGCTCAATCTGGAAATGGCGGCGACCGACGAAATGACGGCAATCGCCACGCGCATCCGCCCGCAGATGGCGATGCTGGTGCCGGAAGGTCGGCAGGAAATCACCACCGAAGGCGGGCTGGATGTGGCAGGGCAGGAAGCCCGTCTGCGCGAAATCGTCGCCCGGCTGGCGGCGGCGGGCATCATCACCAGCGTGTTCATCGACGCCGAAATCCGGCAAGTCGAAGCCGCCGGGCGCATCGGCGCGCGGGTCTGCGAAATTCACACCGGTCCCTACGCCCACGCCTTTCACGCCGAAGGGCGCGACGCCGACGCCCCCGCCGTGCGCGCCGAAATCGACAAAATAGCGCGCGCGGGCACCGCCATCACCCAATTGGGAATGCGTTTTAACGCCGGACACGCGCTCAATTATTACAACGTCCAACCCGTTGCCGCCCTGCCCGATGTCCGCGAATTGCACATCGGGCACGCCATCATCAGCCGCGCCGTGTTCGTGGGCTTACGCGAAGCCGTGCGCGAAATGAAGGCGCTGCTGCGCGAGGCGGCGTAATGCTGTTCGGCATCGGCACCGACATCGTTGCCGTCGAACGGCTGCAACGCCTGTATCAGAAACACGGCGACGCCGCGCTGGAAAAACTCCTCGCCCCCGCTGAACGCGCCGATTTCGCCCAGATAGCCCCCGCCGGACAGGGGCGTTTTCTCGCCAAACGCTGGGCGGCAAAAGAGGCGCTGGGCAAGGCGCTGGGCTTGGGTCTGCGCCCCCCCGCCACGGCGACCGCCATCGCGGTAACCCACGACGAACTGGGCAAACCCCGCTTCGCGCTGAACGCCGCCCTGCAAGCTTACTTCAACGCATCGGGCATCGCGCAGGCGCAGCTTTCCTTAAGCGACGAAGCGCACTACGCCGTCGCCTTTGTCGTGCTGGAACGTAACTCATGAATACAACAGCATTATCCGGTCCCTTGATGATTGACATCGCGGGCACGGCATTAACCCCCATTGAACGTGAACGTCTGCGCCATCCCCTCGTCGGCGGCATGATTCTGTTCGCCCGCAACTACGCCTCGCCGCAGCAGTTAAAACAACTGACGGCGGAAATCCGCACGCTACGCCCCGAACTGCTGATTGCCATCGACCACGAAGGCGGCAGGGTGCAGCGTTGCAGGGCAGGCTTCACCTGCCTGCCGCCCATGCGAAGTCTGGGCGAAGCGTGGGAACAATCGCCGCAGGAAGCCGTGGCAACCGCGCGCAACATCGGCTACACGCTCGCTTCCGAACTCATCGCCTGTGGCGTGGATTTTTCCTTCACCCCCGTGCTGGATTTGGACTATGGACGTTCCAGCGTCATCGGCGACCGCGCCTTCCACCGTCAGCCCGAAGTCGTCATCGCGCTGGCGGGCGCGTTAATCGAAGGCTTGCGGCAAGCGGGCATGGGCAGTTGCGGCAAACACTTCCCCGGACACGGCTGGGTTTCCGCCGATTCCCATCTGGCATTGCCGGTAGATGAGCGTTCTCTTGATGAATTGCAGGCAGACATGCGCCCCTACCGCGAACTTCCCCTTGACGCCGTAATGCCCGCGCACGTCATCTACCCCCGGATCGACCCCGAACACACCGCCTGCTTCTCAAAAAAATGGCATGAGTACCTGCGACAAAACATCGGCTTTGACGGCGTCGTCTTCAGCGACGACCTCTCCATGCAAGGCGCCAGCGTCGCAGGCGACGTGCTGGCAAGAGTAGAAGCCGCGCATTCGGCAGGTTGCGACATGCTGCTGCTCTGCAACGCGCCGGATTCGGTAGAGCGGACGCTGAACGAATGGCAGGGGCATGCGGATGCCGTGCGGAGCGCGAGAATCAGAAGACTGAAGACAGGGGATTGAGGAGAGAAAGGCGGACGATTCCATTGCCTTTTCAACATTCCCCCAACGCCCTCCGTCGGCTACGCCGCCACCTCCCTTGGAGAGGGATCGGGTTCAAACCCGCCCCCTGCCCATAAACCGAATCGGAGCGACAGACTTCATTCTGTCCCCTGTCACCCGCCCCCCGTCACCTGATTTCCACGCATGGGCATAAACAATTTCCACGCTCACCGGCAAACGCCCATCCTCGCGCCCTGCCCGCAGGTTTTCATAATGCGCGGCCAGGCTTTGCCGCAAACTGCGTCCCGCAAGGCTCTTGCGTCGGTTTTGCATGGCGCAGGTCACTCCGGCGGCACGGAGTTCCGCGATGAGCGCGTCGAGGCGCGTATAAGTGAGGGTGAGCATTTCCATATCCGCCACCGGGTCGGCGAAACCGGCATCCAGCAGCAGGTCGCCCAAATCGTGCAGGTCGATGAAGGCTTGGGTATGGGCGTACCCGTCGGCAAAACCCGCACGCAATTCGCGCAGGGTGTCGGGGCCTAAAGCGGACAACATCAACAACCCGCCGGGCTGCAACACGCGCAGCGCTTCGCGCGCCATCGCCAGTGGATTGGCAAGCCAGGGCAGGAGCAGATTCGCCCACACGAGGTCGAAACTGTCATCCGGCAGGGGCAGACGCTCGGCGTCGGCGGCGAGATAAAGCCCCCCCGTCGCCTTTGTGTGCAACAGCAGACTGGTTTCAGCATCAACCCCCACGCAACAGGCATCGGGGTAGCGACCCCGCAACGCCGCCAGCGAATGTCCGCCATCGCCGCAGCCCAAATCGAGAATCCGCTGCGGCGCGAGACGCACGTAATCCAGACGCTCCTGCATCCGCAGGTCGATTTCGCGCGCCACAAAATCGGCAGCGCCGATGTCAGCGCCGAGACGACGCGCGCGCCGAAGGTTCATTTTTAGCGCGGCGCGGTCGATGGGGGATGGCATGGATGTGTTCATCCTGGGAGCGTCGGCGTCCCCGCCGGCGGGTTTGGCTGTGCGCGAAAAATCTTAAACCCGCCGGCGGGAACGCCAGCGCTCCCGGCAACGGCAAACTTGGCGAGATTCAAAATCTCGCTCCTGCGAAACAACTTGTACAACTTTGTCAGCAACCTGACCTTCCCCGCGATGAGGGGGAAAGAAAATAAAAACCTCAAACCGCCCGCAACCCCAGCCGTTCAAACAGCGCGTCGTCGTGGCTGACATCGGGCAGGTCGGTGGTCAGCAGTTGGTCGCCGTAGAACATGGAATTCGCGCCTGCCAAAAAACACAGCGTTTGCAATTCGTCGTTCATCTCCTGACGCCCGGCGGAAAGCCGCACGTAGGAAGTCGGCATGGTGATGCGGGCGGCGGCGATGGTCCGCACGAACTCGAACGGGT
>BNUD01000010.1 GCA_025997095.1 Betaproteobacteria bacterium
ATCGAACGTCTGCGAGCGCCTTCCGCCATCGAGCGAACCCGACCGGGACGAACTGCGCCAAGGAAAAAGGGCGTTCGCATTGCAGGGTATCATCTGGCATATAAGGGGGCTTAACTTAATGGTATTGACCCTACGGATGTCCGCGCTACGCTTGCTGGTATTGTGAACCCAGAGTCCTAGCCGAGTTACAAAATAGGTATGCGTATTGGCAACCTCCAAGTTGTAGACCTTCCGGCGCATCGGCAGATAGCCGCTCGAACGACGCACGACCGACATATCGCTTTCGGTATCATAACCGCTGTAGTCATAAGCGCTGGTGTCGATTTGCCAGAGATGAGTTAACAGGTCGATAGAATGATCGACAAGATGCCCCCTTACCCCATCCTTTCCAAAGCATAAGGTTTGACCACCAAATTCATCGACACTTTCCCAGCATTCCCAATCGTGAAATGCCACCCCAATATCTGGATCATCACTCTGAAGGATGGGATGAATGGCAGTGATAATTGCTGCGCGGCCATCCGCCAACTCGGCATAAATGCGAACAAGTGACTTGTCAATCAATCCATCGTTTTGACTATCTCTCATCCATATGTACAGTTCTTCTACACTCATCCACCTGCGAATATCTTCAGACTCTCGGGTTGACGTAGATGAAATCCAAAAACCCAGTTGACTAACCCAAATCGGATGCCCAGCGGTTACCGCGATATAGCCATAGTCTTCAACCATTTTTTCTCCTTCCGGAAGTTCTTTACGAGCCGCCCAAATAAGACAATAAAGTTCCCGATTCTCATACTCATAAGTTTGTGTTACAGGCTGGTAGCAAAGTTCCCCATCTCCACTTTCGGGTTTGGAAAGCACGTAATCGCCAACCTTGATTTCTTCAATGGGTCGCAACCCTTCTTTGGTATGCACCAACGTACCAGCAACAAAACAGCCTAGTTGATTGATCAATGCAAGCGCATCATCAATGGATTGACTTGCTTTCTCACGAATCTTTGCGTTCAGCGCGTCACCGCTTAATCCCTTACCGTATAACGCCTTCAACTCTATATAAGTCTGGGGCAATAGTTGCAAGTCAAGCTTTGCCTGCAATGCTTCATCCTTGATCGAAGCACGTGCAGCAGTCACGAGATCATTGGAAAACTCCACGATCTGTTTAGCTTGTGTTCTCTGCGTAGCATATGGGTCAACAAAATTCATGATCTTGCCTCGGCTATCTTCAATACCATTAAGTTAGCAAAAAAAATCCACAAAATCAATAATTTACGGGGCGGTTTCAATCCTGAAGCAAGCGTAGCGCGTACATCCGTAGGGTGGAAAAGCGAAGCGCCTTCCACCATTCGGCGGTTCATCGCGCACACCGCCTCTTTGTCGACGCTCGGCGGTGTTGTGCGAACACAGGTTTGAGGGTGGCTAACGCTGCGTTCATCCGCCCTGCAAATGATGTTCGCGCTACGCTTGCTCTAATCCTCAATCCGTTTTACGCCAATCCCCCATTCCGCCAATCGCTTTAACGCCGCCTCTTCCGCCAGCCGCGCCCGTGCGGTATCCTCTGGCGCGACTTCTTGTTGCCGCGCCGTGAGTGCGCGCGCTGACAGGTGCGTGGCGTCGTGCAGCGTCAATACCTGTTCGGCCAGCGCGCCGCGTTCCCGCGCCGGTAGCCAGGCGAAGGCTTCGCGCATGGACGGGAGCGCGGTGACGAAATCGGCGTTGTCGAGCGCGCGCACCATCGTGTCCAGCCCTGCGGCAAAGCCGGTGTCGGCGAGCAGGACTTCACGCGCCAGGGCGAGCAGGCCGGAGAGCGCATCGCCCAGACTGCCGACAGGCATGGCGCCAAGCAGCGACAAGGCGTCGTCCGCTCCGTCTGTTTTTTCGCCCGCTTCGTTTTCTGCGCGGTACGTGATCCGCAGCGTCGCGCCCAGCGCCGCGCCCCGGCTCAGTGGCGCGCTGGTGGTGTCGGCGGCTTTGCGTTGCCAGACGGCCAGCGCGCGCGCCGGTTCGATGTCGAGGTTGACGGTCAGCGCGTCGGATGCGATTTGCAACAGGGCGAGATGGCCTTGCACATGCGCGTCGGCATCGGCGGGGGCGATGGCGGCGGCGGGTTCCAGCAGCCACAGGGCGCGGTCGAAACCGGCTTCGAGCACGACGCCCAGCACGGGCGCGTGAGCCATTTCCAAGACTTCGCCGTGCTGGTACAGGGTGTGGAGAACGGAGAGCGCCGGGGCGAGGGCTTCAAAGCGCGGCTCGTTGGTGATGGCGGTTTTCAGTTCGTTGATGAGCGCGGCGGAGAGCGCGGCCAGCCCCGCCCAGGCGGCTTGATTCAAGCCTTCGGCCAGCGGCGCGATGCGTCCCTGAGCGCTACGCAGGTCGTCTTCGAGCCGGGCGCGGGCGGCATCCTGCAAGGTCGCGCCCCAGGCGGCGGCTTCGATGAGGGCGGCTTGTTGCTCAAGGGGCTGACCCAGTTGCCAGACTTCGTTGCGCCCGCCCGAGAGCGCCAGTTTCGGGCCGCTTACGCGGGTGACGCCCGGCAGACGCAGGATGGCGAGGCGGTGCAGGGCGCGGCTGCGGGCGCGGTCGGCGTCTTTATGCAGATCGAGTTTGCGCGTACCGGAAAGGGAGATGCCCAGCGTGCTCAGTTCGTCAAAGACCGCCTGTACGAGCGGCGGTTGCGGCGTGCCGGGCGCGAGTTGCCCGGCGACATCGCCCGCCAGAACGTCCATGACCAGCACCAGCGCCGGGTCGGTGCCGGGGCGCAGGGGGCCGCGATAGCTCCAGGGCAGCGGCGCGTCCAGCGCGTTTTTGACCAGCGCGCCCGCGAGCGCGTCCAGCCAGTCACAGCGCAGGGGGTGCGCGTGAGCGCGCAGACGGGCGAGTCCCTGCGCGCGCAGGTGGATGGCCATGAGGTCGGCGGTGGAGGCGGACAGTTTTTTGTCGCGCAGACGCGCCCGTAATTGTTGCAGGGCGTGCCGCGCCGCGCCTTCTGCGCCGTGTTCCCATGTCCATTGATACCAGGCGGGCGAGGGCATTCCGGAGGCGTAGCCGGTGAAGGCGTCGAGCCGTTTGAAGGTGTAGGGCGTCAGATAGGAGCCGTAGCGGATTTCACCCGCGCAGGCTCCATTCGCGTCGGCGGGCGCGGGGGTGAGTGGCAGGGTCGTGGGCGCGTTGCGCCACAGCCGCTCAAGCGCGGGCGCGTGGTAGCCGCCGCAAACCGCAAGCGTCGGCGCATCGCCGCGCTTCGCCGCCTCGGCCACGGCCCAGGCAATCCAGTGCGCCATCATCTGTTCGCGTGCCTGATTGCCCTCCGAGCCGGGGTCGTCGCCGCGCAGACGGACAAAGTAGGCGTTGAGACGTTCTTGCAAGTCGTCTGCCGTTTCGTCCTCGAACAGGTGATCCCACAGCGCGTCGCGCCCCTGAATCGACAGGCGTTCAGAGAGCGCGCGCTCAAAAGCTTCAGCGCGGGCTGCGTGTTCCTCGCCGATCACGTCGGCATAACGGTTTTCCAGATCGTAAAAGGCTTTGTGCCAGGCGGGCAGGTCGATGAAGCGCACGACAGCGCCCACCTCGCGCCCGGCCAGCAAGGCTTGCCATTCCGGCGAATGGCAGGCGAAGGGCGTCCATGAGCCGTGGTGCATCGTGTCGCTGGACAAGTAGCTGTAGATGGCAATCGGCAGACGGTGCGGCAAGGCGAGTTCGTCGAGCCGCTCGTTGAAATCCGCCGGGCCTTCGATGAGCACGAACGCGGGGCGCAAGGCGCGAATGCGCGAGGCAACCCACCGCGCGCAAGCGGGGCTGTGGTGACGGATGCCGAGAATGTGGGGTGGTTTTTCAACAGCATTTTCCCCACGAATTTTACGCATCCTTCTCGCCGTCTTGATCGGGCAACGCTTTCAAAATTCTGGCGTTCAATGGCGTTACTGCCGCTTTGCCTGTCTGCGTTTCATATTGCAGCCGAGCCGCCTTCGCAACGCTGCCGCCCCGTCTTGCAACCTGTTTGTGTTCGGGCATCGTAGCCGGGTCTTCCTGTCTTGTAATATCGGTTGTGGCCACTTCCGCGAGCATATTCAAGACGAGTTCAACATTGCTCATATTGTCCCGCAGGCTTTCTTTTTTCAGCCCTTTGAACGCTTTGTACTGGCGAGTGGTTTTTCCCGACCAGGTACGCGTAATCTCATCCGTCAAAATTGCAAAATCCTGTTTGCTGCTAATGCCATGCTCTTCCCATTCGTCCGTAAGCTCCTTACGCACTTCGATGGTTTTAAGTCGCTGATTGATCCAGTTCCGTGAATACCCTTTTCTGAGGTATGTTTCCAACGCCCGGTCGATGGCAAGTTCCGGGTCGGCGGTTTCATCTATCCGCTCGCTGCCCACACGCGCCAGCCACAGTTTGAACGGTTCGGCTTTTTTGCTTGGAATTGACTGGATAAGGCGTAATAGCTGTTGATGATCAGCAATATCGGTTAAGCGCATTTTCCCATCGGCTGCCCTCATCTTCAAACCGTGACAATTTGTCACGGTTTCATTTCCTTCAGCAATCAAGCGTTGTTTGAGTTTGCGCCAATAGGCGGCAGGATCAATACTGTCAGTCAAAACCGACACAACATCCACCACCGAGAAATACCATTTTTCAGCGTCTTCATCCCAGTGAGTGCGGATGGTTTTTTCCTCAAACAGTTTGATGGATTTTTCTTGATTCATGAAACTCCCTCCTCCGGGAATCATTGGTCGTCACCGCTTCAAGGCAGCCGATGCCGCGCCTCGTAATACGCTCGCCAGTGCGCGCCCTGCCGTTTGGCGGCTTTTTGCTCGAAGTAGCGGTGCAGTTTGGCGCGGTCGTCGGCGTTGTCTTTGACCACGGTTCCGGCGATGCAATCGACCAGATCCTGCGGCGAGCCTTCGCGCTGTTCCAGAAACCAGGCGCGCACGCCAACGGCATGAGCGACGTTGACCGCTTCGGCGGTGGACATGACCGCGCTCAGGCGATCCATGCCGTTACCCTCGCCGCCCTCTTTTTGGTTCGCCGCGCCGCGCAGGTCGCGGAAGGTGGTGACGAGCAGTTCCAGCACTGGCGGCGGCACGGTGACGGGGATGCCGCTTTTTGCCAACAGGCGGGCGCTGGCTTCTTCGACCAGCGCCAGTTCACGGGCGAAATCGAGAATCGGGAAAACGGTCTCGAAGTCGAAGCGGCGTTTCAACGCGGCGCTCATTTCGTTTACGCCCCGGTCGCGGGTGTTGGCGGTGGCGATGATGTTGAAGCCGTCGCGGGCGTAGAGCATACCGTCTTCGCCGGAGAGTTCGGGCACCGCCATCACGCGGTCGGAGAGCATACCGAGCAGGCAATCCTGCACTTCCAGCGGGGCGCGGGTGATTTCCTCGAAGCGCACGATTTTGCCGTCCCGCATCCCGTGGTAGAGCGGCGCGGGCACGAGCGCCTTCGGGCTTGGGCCTTCGTTGATGAGCAGGGCGTAGTTCCAGCCGTATTTGATCTGGTCTTCGGTGATGGACGCGCCGCCCTGAATGGTGAGCGTCGAGACGCCCGAAATCGCGGTCGCCAGCAGTTCCGAGAGCATTGATTTGGCGGTGCCCGGCTCGCCGACCAGCATCAGCCCGCGCCCGGTGGCGAGCGTCACCAGCATACGCTCGATGCTGGCGGCGGGGGCGACGATCTTGGGGGCGATGTCGAGCTTTGCGTCGCCCAGAATGAACGCACGCGCCGCCGTGAGGCTCAGTTGCCAGCCCGGCGGGCGGGGGGCTGCGGCGTCCCGATCCGCGAGCCGGGCGAGTTGGTCGGCATAAAGAAGCTCGGCGGGCGGGCGTTGGAGCGTGGGCGACGGCGGGGCGGATTTGCGAGGGGATGCCAATTTGTTCGACCCTACGTTTAAGCAAAACGCGATTGATTTGAAGGGCGCATATTGTAGTTCGGAAAATAAAAAACAAAAGCGAAAAGCAAATTTAAGACATATCAAAGTCAGTCACCCCCCAAACCGGGACACTCACGACTTCAACCTATTTGAGAGTTAAAGCATGGACTGGAAGGAACACTACACGCTGGACTGCACGCCCATGGACGACATGCACAAAGAGTTCATCGAACGGGTGAATGCCCTCGCCCTCGCCGATGACGCCTCGGTGCTCACGGCGATGAAAGACCTGCTGCACCACTTTGAGCGCCATTTCGCGCAGGAAAACCACTGGATGAACGAAAGCGATTTTCCGCCCTTGCATTGCCACGTGGGCGAACATGAGCGCGTGCGCGCCGGGCTGCAATCCATCATCCGCGTCGTGGAAAATGGCAACCCCTGTCTTGGCAAAACCATTGCCCGCGAAATGGAAAGCTGGTTCGACCATCATGCCGCCACCATGGACACCGCGCTGGCGCGGCACATGCGTCATGTAGGTTATTCGCCCCACCATTCAGGGCAAAATTCATAAATGACACGCTGCCAGTGATAAATCCCCTGCCGATGACTCATGCCGATTGACAGAAACGCGCGTCCTTCCGACAATCTCCCGTCAAGCATTGGGGACGCGCATGGGAAACAGCCGACGCAGTAAGCAAGGGCAAAATACAGGACAGCGTTTCTGGCCAAGTCTTCTGGTCAGCGTTGCCGTGCTGCTCTGCGCGCTCATCGGCTTTTATCATGTCTGGATCGGGCGCGTGGAGCAGAGCCTCGCCTATTCCGGGCAACGTCTGCAACTCATACGCCGGGACATTGACCGCGCCCTGTATGACGTGATCGAGACAAACGCCCGTCTGTTGCGCGCCCAGGCGGAACATGAACTGACGCGCGACGACTGGCGTGAGGCGCAAAGCCGCATCCCCACGCTGCGTCCCCACGCGGACGGTTTCGTCACCGCTCGTACACCTTTCGCCCCTCTTCCCGACCCCGCCAGCTATCTGTTCGGCAAAGGCGATATTCCACCGCCCGGCAGCGCGCGCGCCGCAGAAATCAATGTCTCCCTGACGCTTGTGCCCCTCATGGCGGAAATGCGCGCACTCGTCCCGGACATCGGCTGGTTATATTACATCTCGCAGCAGGGGTTTACCAATCTGTATCCCTACCCCGAACCGCACATGGCGCAAAGGCTGGATGGGAACGAACGGTTCGCCCGCAATTATCTGGAGCAACTGGGCCCCGCAAAAAATCCTGAACGCGCCATACGCTGGATGGATGCCTACGCCGATCCTGCCGGTCTGGGCGCGATGATCAGTCTGGCAGCGCCCGTCTATGACCAGGAAGGACGTTACCGCGCGCTCGTGGCGCTGGATTTCACCCTGCCCGCCCTGAAACATTTTCTCGATCTGCCGCCGCCGGAATCCGGCAATGGTTATCTGTTGAGCCAGTCCGGGCAAGTGTTGCTGAGTTCCCAGAACATCGGCGGTTCCCGCGCGCATCACATCCGCGACCTGTTCCCGCATTCGGCGCTTGACCCGGACAGTCAAAACGCGCGGGCAGGTCTGCCGGATGCGTTCATGACATTGCCGTCCGGCGTCTGCGCGAAGCGTGGCAAATGGTATATCTGCAACGAAAATTTGCAGAAAACATCCTGGCGGCTGGTGCATGTCATCGACAGCGCAAAAATTTACACCGCTGCCCTGCAACAGATGTATGCCGAAACTGCGGGTTTGCTGCTGCTCATCCTGCTGCTCGTGGCGCTGGAGCTGCGACGGCGCACGAACGCCAGTATGCGCGTCCAGAATACCCGCTATCAGCGCATCATCGAAAATTCCGAGCAGGGGTTTTGGGGTTGGGATCTTAAAGCGCGCGATTTCCGCGCGAGTCCGCGCTTCCACGCCCTGTTGGGCGATACGTCGGACGCTCCGACGCAACTTGGACGCGACTGGTCGGCTCGGATTCTCGAAGAAGATGTCCTGCGTATCCGCGCCGCCGTGCGCTACCTGCTGCGCCCGCACAAAGCCTTTCAACCTATCGAATTCCGGGTGCAAACCCAAACTGGCGGGTGGCGCTGGCTGCTGGCGCAAGGGCGCGTGGGCGAGCGCGATACGAGCGGACGCGCCCGCGCGATGTCCGGTACGCTCACGGACATCACCGAACGACGGGAAACCGAAGCGGCGCTGCTGCTCGCCAAGCAGGAAGCCGACCGCGCGCGACAGGCAGCGGAAAACGCCAATGTCGCCAAGTCGCGTTTCCTCGCCGCCGCCAGCCACGACCTGCGCCAGCCCCTGCAAGCCAACAGCCTGTTCGTTTCAACGCTGGCGCGCACGTCCTTGAACGCCGACCAGCAAAAAATCGTCCAGCGCATGACGCTGGCGACCAAAACCCTGGGCGAACTGCTGGACGCGCTGCTGAACATTTCCCGGCTGGATGCGGGGGTAATTTCCCCGCAACTGGCACCCATCGCGTTGTATGACATTTTTCAGCGCATCGACAACGAATTCGCTTCGCTGGCATTGGAGAAAAAACTGCGCTTCAAATTCTTTTTCCCCGCAGAGCCGCTCACGCTGCTGACCGACCAGCACCTGCTGCTGGGGCTTTTACGCAATCTGGTCGGCAACGCCATCCGCTACACCGAATGGGGCGGACTCCTGATTGGCGCGCGCCTGCGCCGCGACCGGCTGTTGATTCAGGTCTGGGATACCGGCATCGGCATCAAGGAAGAATTCCTGCCGCGCATTTACGAAGAATTTTTCCAGGCGGACAACCCGCAACGCGACCGCAATCAGGGGCTTGGTCTGGGGCTTTCCATCGCCCGTCGCATGGCGGATCTGTTGGGTTACAGCCTCTCCTGCCTGTCCCGTTACGGGCGCGGCAGCCTGTTTGAAGTCGGCATTCCCCTGAACACGGGCGGACTGCACTACACGCCCATGCGCTACACATCCGACACCGACGGCACCTCCGATTGGAGCGTGTTGCAAGGTCGCCATTGCTGCCTGATTGAAGACGACCCGCTGGTGGTCAGCGCGCTGGACACCTGGCTTGCCAGCCACGGCATCAAGACCCGTTGCTTCTTCGACAGCGACAGCGCCCTGCTGGACCCCGCCATCGCCACCACCGACTTTTTCATCATCGACTACCGGATGCCCGGCGAAACCAACGGCGTCGATTTTCTGAACGCCGTGCACAACCGCCTGCAACGCCCCATCTGCGCGGTCATCCTGACGGGCGACACCGCCAGCGAACGGCTCGACGCTTTTGCCAACCTGCGCTGGACGGTGCTGCACAAACCCATCCAGCCCGATCTTCTGTTAAACACGCTGGCGCGCCTGTGGCGCGAACAACACGCATACCCACACCATGAACCCTGAAACCGACTCCAACGCGCCTTCCGGCGTGCGCGTCTCCAAGCTGCTTGCCCTGCGAGGCTACTGTTCGCGGCGCGAAGCCGACCGTTACATTGAACGCGGTCAGGTCTTCGTCGATGGCGTTAAAGTGACCGAACTGGGCACCCGCGCCCACCCCGACGCGCAAATCACCCTGACGCCGGAAGCCCGTCGCACCCAGGCGGCGCAGGTCACGCTGCTGCTCAACAAGCCCGTCGGCTTTGTTTCCGGTCAGCCGGAACCGGGCTACGAACCGGCGGTCACGCTGATTCGCAGAGAAAACCAGTGGCGCGACCCCGACCACCCCGACGCCCCCGCCTTTGACCCCCGCTACCTGAAAGGGCTGGCTCCGGCAGGGCGGCTGGACATCGACTCCACCGGCTTGCTCGTGCTCACTCAGGACGGTCGTATCGCCCGCCAGTTGATTGGTGAAGATTCCAGTATCGAAAAAGAATATCTGGTGCGCGTCGAAGGCGAACCGGAAGCCGACGGACTCGCCCTGCTGCGCCACGGCCTGGAACTCGACGGCAAAGCGCTGAAACCCGCGCGTGTGGAATGGCAAAACCACGACCAGTTGCGCTTCATCCTGAAAGAAGGCAAAAAACGCCAGATTCGCCGCATGTGCGAACTGGTGGGCTTGAAAGTCACGGGCTTGAAACGGGTCCGCATGGGCAAAATCCGTCTGGGCGACCTGCCAACCGGACGCTGGCGGTTTTTAAGGGAAGATGAACGGTTTTGATTCTCCTGGGAGCGCCAGCGTCCCCGTCGACGGTTTTAAGATTTTTCGCGCGGAACCAACCCCGCCGACGCTCCCAGCCTGTAGGTTGGGTAAGCCGCAGGCGCAACCCGACATTGGCGATTCATCGCGCGCAACCTGCCAGATACCGGGCGGATGACCAGATTGTCGGATCAGTGTCGGGTTCAACTATGCTTTTGATGCGGAGGTTTGGGGTTTGTCATCCATCTGTGGTCGCCCGTTGGGGTTCAGCACGAAACAGCGTTGGAACATGTGAACCGCCCCCTACCTGACGTTAAAACCGATACCGCGCTTGCCGCCATACCCCTGCACCCCAAAATCCAGTTTCGTAGGTCGGGTACGCTTCATGTGCCCGGCATCAGGGATCAGAGGTCAGGTGACAGGCATCAGGGGCGGCTTTGCCGCCACAGGGCACGGCACCGCCGTGCCCCTACATGTGATCCGCCCATTCCCCGTAGGGGCACGGCGTGCCGTGCCCGAATGCTTGACACGGATTGTCGGCGCTACGCTTGCTGCCAAGATTGCCGCGTCGCTACGCGCCTCGCAATGACGAAGTAGCGGGAGCAGGATGCTCCCCCCATTTTACTGTCACCTGACCTCTGATCCCTGGCTACTGCCTTACTGCCCACTATCCTTCACGCGCTGATAACTGCGAATCGAGAATTCATCCAGTTGTTTTTGTTCCAGCTTGTTCGCCTTTTTATCCTGCGCCTTCCAGTGGCGGACGGAGAGGGTGTCGATGGCTTTCAGGCGGGTGTGCTGCTCCTGCCAGCGTTGCTGCCCTTCGGCGGTTTTTTGTTCGGATGCGGCAACGATGTTGTCCTGCTGGGTGATGGCTTCGTCAATTCTGGCAAGAAACTCCTGATAATTCTGCCAGCTTTGCAAGGTCAGCCCCTGCGCCTGCGCCTCGCGGAAACGCTGTGCGTATTCTTCCCGATATTGGGAAAGCAGTTGCAGCCGCCCCTTGGCGTTTTGCTCGGCGGCAATCAACTGCCCCAACTGCCGCGTGGCTTCGTCGGTGCGTTCTTGCATCAGATCAAGCAGAGGTTGCAGGGTGAATTTTTCCGGCATGGGAGAATTTTATCGGCAAAAGGGAAGGCGACCTATGTTAACCCTTCCGGCTGCCCAATGTCGCAAGACGCTTCGCTGTTGCGACCGATTATGCCGCCAGCCGTTCAAACATGAGCTTTCGTGACCTACGAATATTGTCAAAGCAAAGGGGATTCAATGGCACGATAAATCACGACGAGCGCGAAAGCGCAGTAAATCTGGCTCGTCACGCACACCATAAAATGGAATGGCAAGCTCACGATTGCAAAAGCGATACTGCTGCGTCTGGCGGGTGATGGCGGCAAACCATAGCGATTCGCACCGGGCATTCCGGGCGCAATCGCCAGCGCCAGAAATGCCCCAAAATTCACCAGTGGGTGACAAAGCAGTATCCACCAGGCAGACAGATTGAGATCATGCAGCCGCCGAATGCAAAAAGGAAGCGTGAACAGCGCAAGAACAAGCGTTAGCGCAGGTGGCGCAAACCGAATCATTCTCCAATCAACCAAGGCATAAAACGAGGCAAACGCCCCGAATGCCACTCCCCCCATACAACCCAAATAGCGCGTACGCCCAAT
This sequence comes from Betaproteobacteria bacterium, assembly GCA_025997095.1. Taxonomy (GTDB): domain Bacteria; phylum Pseudomonadota; class Gammaproteobacteria; order Burkholderiales; family Rhodocyclaceae; genus Azovibrio. The sequence goes on from BNUD01000010.1 coordinate 11,672, forward strand.
CCGTCCTTTCAGGCTGAAAACTTCATTCCAACGGCGCTGCCGCCCGCTCATTCACCCTGCCCAATCTTCCGCAAACAACACCTTCAAGCCCGCCACGCTCTCCTCGAATCCGGCGCTTTCGTTGAAGTTTTGTTGCAGGTATTTTTCCATGCGCGGGTAGAGTTTGACGGCTTCATCCAGTACGGGGTCGGAACCGGGGACGTAGGCGCCGACCACAATCAGATCGCGGGCGCGCTGGTAGCGGGAAAAGAGACCCTTGAAGCGGCGAATCTGGTTTAAGTGATCGGGTTCAATCAAATTCACCATCGCCCGACTGATGGATTGTTCGATGTCGATGGCGGGGTAGTGTCCGGCATCGCCCAGGGCGCGGGTCAGCACGATGTGGCCGTCGAGAATGGCGCGGGCGGCGTCGGCAATCGGGTCTTGCTGGTCGTCGCCTTCCGCCAGCACGGTGTAGAAGGCGGTGATGGAGCCGCCGCCTTCAGGTCCGTTACCGGCGCGTTCGACGAGTTGCGGCATACGGGCGAAGACGGAAGGCGGGTAGCCGCGCGTGGCGGGCGGTTCGCCAATGGCCAGGGCGATTTCCCGTTGCGCCATCGCGTAGCGGGTGAGGGAATCCATGATGAGCAGCACATGCCGACCCTGGTCGCGGAAGTATTCCGCCAGCGTGGTCGCGTAGGCGGCGCCTTGCAGACGCATGAGGGGACCGGTGTCGGCAGGGGAGGCGACGACGACGGCGCGTTTCATGCCGGGTTCGCCCAGAATCTGGTCGATGAATTCCTTGACTTCGCGCCCGCGTTCACCAATCAAGCCGACGACGATGACTTCGGCGGTGGTGTAACGCGCCATCATGCCCAGAAGCATGGATTTGCCGACGCCGGAACCGGCGAACAAGCCCATGCGCTGCCCGCGCCCGACGGTGAGCATCCCGTTGATGGCGCGCACGCCGACATCCAGAACATGCTCAATGGGCGCGCGTCCCATCGGGTTGTAGGGACGACTTTGCAGGGAACGCTGCGTTTCCGGGCGCAGCACGCCCTTGCCGTCCAGCGGGCGACCGACGCCATCGACCACCCTGCCCAACATGGATTCGCCAACCGGTACCTGTTTGGCGCGGTCAATGGCGCGACGGCGTTTGTTGCCCCGCTGCCCGACCCTGGGCGGCGCAATGGCAGGTTCCACCACCATGACCCGCGCGCCGGGCGAGAGGCCGTAGAGGTCGTCGGAAGGCATGAGAAACAGTTTTTCGCCCGAAAAACCCACGACTTCGGCTTCTACCGGCGCACCCACGTTGGGAAACACCTTGCAGGTGCTGCCCAGCGGCAGTTTCAAGCCTGCCGCTTCCATCACCAGACCATTGATGCGGGTTAAATGTCCGCTGGAGAGAATCGGGTCGGCATAGGCAACGGACTCGCGCGCCTGTTCCGCCAGTGAGCGCCAGTGTTGCAGGCGGGTTTGTGCAGCTTCACGCAGCGCTTTCAACGCGTTGTGCGTCTCCCCTTCGTCACTCATTTTTGCGCCGATCCTTGCGCTCCAGAGGCTGCGCGCCAGCAAGCCATTCCTCTGTCACGCCGATGGATTCCAGAATCCGCCGCCAGCGGGTGTTCAAGGTCGCGTCGACTTCGCTGCTGCCCGCGCGCAGGCGACAACCACCGGGGGCGATGTTGGGGTCTTCCTGAATCTGCCAGCCATCTTGCGAGAACCGGGTTTCCAGATGCGCGCGGATCACTTCCGCCTCCGCCGGGGCGACCAGCAGGGTGACGGGATCATGTTGCAGCGGGAGCGCCGAGAGCGCCTCGCGGATGGTCGGCAGCAGGCTTTCGGGCTGGACGCGAATCATGGTACGGGTGAGTTGGCTGGCGACTTCCAGCGCGCACGCCAGCACCGATTCCGCCACATCCTGATCAAAATCCTGCAACGCGCCCTTCAAGCCCTGGCAGAGGGTGCGGATTTCCTTCTCGTAGGCTTCGGCGCTCCCTCGCCCCAGCTCGCGCCCTTCGTCGTGTCCGGCGAGAAAGCCCGCGTCATAACCCGCCTGATAACCGCTCTGGCGGGCTTCTTCGTGCATCTGTTCGAGTTCTTCGACGGTGGGCAGTTTGACTTGTTCAGCGGGAACGAGGTTCGCGTCTTCGGCGGCATCGGAAGGGGCATTGCCGGCGTGGTCGGGGGCATTCGTGGCGGGGTTTTCCAGCGCCCTGGCTGCCGCCGCCATGGATGCCGCCATCGCCGCCTCTGCCGTTGTCGGTTTTGCGACGCGGGGCGCGCCAAAATCGTCCGCCTGCCAGCGGGTATAGTTTTGCGGATGCGCTTCAGGGATGAAGTCCGCCATGTCAGACCATCTGCTCGCCGCCCGCGCCGCCCAGCACAATCTGACCTTCGTCGGCGAGGCGACGGACAACCTTGAGAATTTCCTTCTGCTCGGATTCCACTTCGGAGAGCCGCACCGGCCCCTTGGATTCCAGGTCTTCGCGCAGCATCTCGGCGGCGCGTTGCGACATGTTCTTGAAGACTTTTTCGCGCAATTCTTCCGAAGCCCCTTTCAACGCCAGCACCAGCGAATCGGACTGGATTTCGCGCAGCAACATCTGCACGGAACGGTCGTCCAGATCGAGCAGGTTTTCAAACACGAACATTTCGTCGAGGATGCGCTGCGCCAGGTCGGGGTCGTATTCCTTGATGGCGTCGATGACCGAGGTTTCTTCCGCCGTACCGCTGTAATTCAAAATTTCCGCCACCGTACGCACACCGCCCATCGCCGTCTTCTTGATGTTGGCGGAGCCGGAGAGCAGTTGCAGCATGACTTCGTTCAATTCCTTCAACGCCTGTGGCTGGATGCCTTCTAACGTGGCGATCCGCAGCACCACATCGTTTCGCAAACGCTCGGAGAAAAAGCTCAAAATCTCGCTGGCGTGGTCGTGCTCCAGATGCACGAGAATGGTGGCGATAATCTGGGGGTGTTCGTTTTTGATGAGGTCGGAGACGGTGGAAGCGTCCATCCATTTCAGACCTTCGATGCCGTTGGTTTCGCCGCCGTGCAGGATGCGGGAAATCAGGTTGGCGGCCTTGTCGTCGCCCAGCGCCTTGTTCAGCACATTGCGGATGTATTCGTCGGTATCGACGTGCAGGGCGGCCTGCTCGGCGGTCGCGGTGATGAATTCGTCCAGCACCGTTTCCACCTTCGTGCGCGGCACGATTTTCAGGGTCGCCATCGCGTGCCCCAGTTTTTGCACTTCGCGCGGGCCCAAAAGTTTCAGCACCTCGGCGGCGCGGTCAGCCCCCAGGGTCACTAATAAAATGGCGCTTTTGTCCAAGCCTTCGTCAGCCATTTAGCCCCATCCAGTCTTTAATCATGTCCGCAACCACCTTGGGATCGGTTTGTGCAATCTCCTTGGCTTTTTCCACCTTGGCAGCATAATTGTCAAGTTCCGTCGGCTCGTGCTCGCCTTCTTCCTCACCTTCCTCTTCTGCCTCGCCATACACATGCGCCGCGCCATGACCTTCCGCTTCGTCCTCTTCCGGCTTCGGCGGCGGCGGGAACATGGAACGCAAGACCGGACGCATCATGATGAAATAAATAGCGAACAGGATGCCCGCGATGACCAGATATTTCAGAATATCCATGCCGCGCGCGACCGTTTCCGGGTCTTTCCACAAAGGAACCCCGTCGCCATCGGCTTTCAGTTCCGCCGTGAAGGGCAAATTGGCGACCGAAAGCGCATCGCCCCGTTGCTCGTTGTAGCCCATCGCCTCTCGAACGAGATTGTAAATCTGCTTCAATTGATCTTCCGGCAAGGGTTCGGGTATTTCCACCCCGTTTTTATCCTTGCCCATGCGGTAATTCACGACCACGGCAGCCGTCAAACGCCGCACCGTACCCATCGCCTGCTTGCTGTGGACAATGGTCTTGCCCACCTCGTAATTGGTGGTCGTCGCGGTCGTGGTCGCCAACGGCGGCGATAGGGGGTTCAGGGGCGCATGCACGCCCGCCGCGTCAATCCTGCCACGATTGGGGTCATTGGGATTCACGGGCGGCGCGGGCGCGGCGGGCGCGCCACCCGCTTCGCCCGGCGGCGGCGTGAGCGGCGGTTGGGTCAGCGGCGCAATGGCAGGCACCGGCGGCTGATTGGTGAGCGATCCCGGTACGCCGCCCACGGCAGGCGGCTGATTCAGATTGGCGGATTCCGTCACCTGTTCGCTGCGAACCGAGGCGTCTTCGCGCTTGCCATTGGGGTGAAAGGTTTCCGACGTCTGCTCGACATGGGAAAAATCCAGATCCGCCGCCACCTGAACGCGGTAATTTTCCGCCCCCCAGGGCGCGAGAATCTTCTCGATGCGCTGGGCGGTGCTGTTTTCCACCTCATGCACCAGTTGCAACTGGGTCACATCCAGCCCGGCCTCCGCGCGTTTGTCTTTTAACTGCGAAACCAGATTGCCATCCTGATCGACGATATTGACATTGCTCAACGGCAATTGCGGCACACTGGAAGCAATCAGGTGCGTAATGCCCGCCACCTGCGAGGGGTCAAGCCCGCGCCCCGGAAACAGATGCAGCAGCACGGAAGCGGTGGGTTTTTGTTCTTCGCGCACGAACACGCTGGGTTTGGGAATCGCCAGATGCACCCGCGCGGTATCGACAGCGGAAATGGATTCGATGGTGCGCGCCAGCTCGCCTTCCAGCGCGCGTTGGTAATTCACCTGTTCGATGAACTGGCTGGTGCCGAATTTCTGGTTTTCCATCAACTCGAAACCGACCGAACCGCCGCGCGGCAAACCCTGAGCCGCCAGCCGCAAGCGCACATCATGCACCTGCGCGGCAGGCACGAGAATGGCGGAACCGCCCGATGAAAACCGGTAAGGCACATTCGCCTGTTCCAGCGCGGCGATGATGGCGCCGCCATCTTTTTCGGAATAATTGGCGAACAGCACCCTGTAATCCGGCTGTTTGTTCCAGAGATACGCGCCGACGAGAATGGCAATGATGGCGGCAACCCCCGCCGCCATCATGATTTTTTGCGTGTTGTTCAGCCGATCCATCGCCTCGCGCAGCCGCGTGAGCGCGTCGGTCGCGCCAGCCGCGCCTGTAGCGGCGCTCGCGTCTGCCGTCGCCGCTGGAGCGGGTATTGCGGTATCCGCCGTAATTTCCGGAGTGGTCGCCATTCAGGTGTCAACGGTCAAAAATCAGGTTAAAACGAGTCAACAGCGGCATGATCATCCAGCCAAGCATAAAAATAGCGGTTATTCTACTATTAGCAGACCTTCGTCTTTCCAATAATTTGCATTCCGCCCTTGAATTTCACCTTTTCCATGCCGCACGCTGCCGATTCCACTGATGCCGCCGCCGCAGTTACCACTGCCAACGCCGACGCCGACGCGCTCATTCCGAACGAAGCCGAAAGTCAGGTGAAGAGCCAGGAGTTGCAACGGGCGTTTGCCCTGTTCAACCAGGTTTCCGCCGAACTCACCCGATCTTACGCCGCCCTGCAACAAAAAGCGGCTTCGCTCGCCGACGAACTCGCCATCGCCAACGGCGAACTGCGCCGCCAGTATCAGGAAAAAGAGAGCCTGTCCGAACGCCTTGCGTTGCTCCTCGCAGCCCTGCCCGCTGGCGTGGTGGTGTTAAATGGCGAAGCGCGCATCACCGAAGCCAACCCCGTCGCCCGTGCCCTTTTGGGCGCGAACATCGAAGGGCGGCACTGGGGCGAGGTCGCGCGCGCCCAACTGGAACCCACCATCACCTTAGGCGAATGGCAATCCGGCGACAAACGCCTCTCGCTTGCGGAAAGCCCGCTCGATTCGGCGGGCGGCAAGCTCTTGTTGCTGCACGACATTTCCGCCGCCCACCAGATGAAAGCCGAACTGGAACGCAACCAGCGCTTAGCCGCGATGGGCGAACTCGCCGCCTCGCTCGCGCACCAGTTACGCACACCACTGGCAACGGCGCTGCTGTACGCGGGCAATCTGGGCAAAGCGGATTTGGCGGACGAAGCCCGCCGCCGCTTTGCCGACAAAACCGCCACCCAACTGCGCCGCTTAGAACGACTGATTCAGGACGTACTCCTGTTCGCGCGCGGCGAGAGCATCGGACGCGACAGCATTCCCGTCGCCGACCTGCTGCAAGAAGCCGCGCAAACGCTGAACCCCTTGTTAAAAGAGCGCGGCGTGCGCCTGGAAGTCAACAACCACTGCCCGGACGCCCGCATCATCGGCGGCAGAAAAGCCCTCTTCGGCGCGCTCGTCAGCCTGCTGGAAAACGCCCTGCAAGTCAGCGCCCCCGGCATGAGCATCCGCCTCGCGGCACAACAGGGCAACGACGAAATCCTGCTGTCCGTGACCGACCAGGGGCCGGGCATAGCCAAAGAAATGCAGACGCGCATCTTCGAGCCTTTCTTCACCACCCGGAGTCAGGGTACCGGTCTGGGACTCCCCATCGCCCTGGGCGTCGCCCGCGCCCACGGCGGCAGCCTCATCGTCGAATCCACCCCGCCCGACGGGGCAAGGTTCATGCTCTCGTTGCCAATACAATCGCAGGAAGTCAGCGCATGAAAAAATTTCTCTTTCTTATCGCAGCGCTCCTCGCCGCATGGTTTTACGCCACGCCCTACTTCACGCTCCGGTCGATTCACTCGGCAATCGAAGCGCAGGATGTCAGGGCGTTGAGCCAATATGTTGACTTCCCCGCCTTAAAGGAAAGCATCAAAGCCAACCTGCGCGTCAAAATGACGGAAGCCATCGCCCAAACGCACAATAACAATCCCTACGGCAATGTTCTGGGTGCAGCCGCTTCCCAACTCGCCCTGCAAATGGTCGATCCCGTACTCGACGCCGCCCTCACCCCCGAAAGCATCGCCGCACTGCTGCAAGGCAAAAACAGCAACGCCTCTGGCAGCGACAAGCGAGACAACCCGCTTGGCTTCATTGCCTCGGGCAAGAAAAGCGAACGATCCACTGGCTACCAAAACTTCGACACCTTCACCCTCACCCACAAAGACAAAGCCTCTGGCGAAGAACTCATTTCCTTCATCCTGAAACGGCAAGGGCTTTTCTCATGGAAAGTCGCGGGCGTGAATTTTCCGAAGTAGCGCGGCAGGACGCTCGCGCAAGCCGTGTACAATCTCAGTCCTCTGCGGAATACGAAAGCACCACATGAGCGCCACCGAGAAACAAACCATTTTGATTGTGGAAGACGACGCCAGTCTGCGTGAAGCGATTTGCGACACGCTGGAACTGGCGGGACGCACGGTTTTCAGCGCCCCCGATGGTGCCCTGGCGCTGGAGATTCTGAATACGCAAAAAATCTCCATCGTGATCAGCGATGTCCGCATGATGCCGATGGATGGCATCACCTTGTTAAAAGAAATCCGTCAGCGTCATCCGCAATTGCCGGTCGTGCTGATGACCGCCTATGCCGATGTGGATCGGGCGGTGGAAGCCATGCGTTCCGGCGCGTGCGACTTTTTGTTGAAGCCTTTTGAACCCGGCGCGCTGATCGCGCAAATCGAAAAATACGCCTTGCCGGAACCCGGCGAAATCACCGATGTGGTGGCGTTTGACGCCGCCAGCCTCAATCTTTTCGGCATCGCCGGACGGGTCGCGCAGACGGACGCGACTGTCCTTTTGACCGGAGAATCCGGCGTCGGCAAGGAGGTCGTGGCGCGTTTCATTCACAAGAATTCCGCCCGTAAAAACGGTCCCTTCGTCGCCATCAACTGCGCCGCCATTCCCGAAACGCTGCTCGAAGCCACCCTGTTCGGCTATGAGAAAGGCGCGTTCACCGGCGCGCAAACCGCGCAGGCGGGCAAATTCGAGCAGGCGCAGGAGGGCACTTTGTTGCTGGATGAGGTCACGGAAATGCCGCTTGCCCTGCAAGCCAAGCTGCTCAGGGTATTGCAGGAGCGCGAGGTGGAACGGGTCGGCGGCAAGAAGCCGGTAAGCCTCAATATCCGCATCATTGCCACGTCCAACCGCGACATGGCGGAAGCCGTGCGGCGGGGCGTGTTTCGGGAAGACCTTTATTACCGGCTCAATGTTTTCCCCATTCTCATTCCGGCGCTGCGCCAGCGTCCCGCCGACATCGTGCCGCTGGCGCGTCATTTTTTGCTCGAACACGGCTCGCGGGTCGGGCGCCAGGGCATGAGTTTTACGCCCGCTGCCGAAGCGGCGCTGACCACGCACACCTGGGCGGGCAATGTGCGGGAGCTGGAAAATGTCGTGCAACGGGCGATGATTCTCGCCCCCGGCAACAGCATCGGCACGGAAAATCTGGGACTTGCCGATGGCGCGATTGGTCAGCCCGGCGCGGTTGCGCCCGCAACGCCCGTCGCCGCTGTTGCTTTCCCGCCCCCGCTTGCGGATCACTTCGCGGCAAATAAATTGGGCAATCCCGAAAAAAATGCCGATAATATGAACATGAAGGACCTGGAACGGGAACACATTTTGAAAATCCTCGCGGAAGTCAAAGGTTCCCGCAGAGCAGCCGTTGAGCGCCTGGGCATTTCCGAGCGCACCCTGCGCTACAAGTTGAAGCAGTACAAGGAAGAAGGCTTTTTCCAGGAATAAACAGTTCTGGCTTGGAACTTGCTTCAAAGCAAGGCAAAGTCACAACAGATTGACCGGAGTTTCATCATGGACACACAAGGCATTGGACAAATGCTCGACCTCTTGCGGAGCACGGCGGCGCAGGCGTCAGGCGGCACGGCAAAACCGGAAGAAGCCGCCGCAGCGGGTAGCGGCAGTTTCGCGCAGGTTTTGAAAAACTCGATTGACCAGGTTAACAGCGCGCAGAAGCAGGCGACGGCAATGGCGGAAAATCTTGCCGCTGGCAACAGCGACCAGAATTTGCACGAAGTGATGGTGGCGCTGCAAACCGCCTCCATCTCCTTTCAGGAAATGGTGCAGGTCAGAAACCGTCTGGCAACCGCCTATCAGGAAGTCATGAACATGCAGGTTTGATGTGCTCTGCCACACAATGCAAAGGGGCGCGAAAGCGCCCCTTCAAGTTTTTGCATCCCGCCCACCTCTTCTCATGCGAATCGGAATTATTCCAGACCGTTTTCCCGCGCCTTGCGCTCCCGCTCCAGATGCGTGATGTAACGCTGGATGTGATTCAGTGGCAGCCCCGGCAAATCAAGGTATTCGCAGCCGACCCGAATGTAGCGGCTGCCGACGCGGTTGGTGACTTCAAAGACGTTACGCACCCGCATATTCAGATGGATGGGGGCTGTATCCGGCAGGGGGAGCACACAGTCCTCAAAAAACCGCCCGGATTCGAAAAACTTCACCTGATCGGTGTTTGCCATCAGACCAAAACCGCCCGCACTGATGTCCAGCAAAGGCAATTGCAAAAGGAATGGCTCGTTATCGACGACAAGGGGCACAGTGCAGCAGAGCGGCTTGGCAATCGGGGTGCTGACGCGGAAGTATTCGCGCCGCTGCAAGCGCAGCAACTCCACTGGCAGGGCGCTGGCGAACGCCGGTTTGTTTTCAAACTGCACGACTCTTAGCCCCGACAAGGCAAATTGCACCTTGACCCGATCCACGCTCGTCGTGCAAATCAGGCTCGCGGCACGTGATGCTCTGACATTGACCGTTTCATCGCTGCTGTAATCCAGCACGATGCCGCTGTTGCTCACTTCCAGGAGAGAGGTCAGGAAAAAGGATTGCCCCTGATCAAAATACATCGTCAGCATACAGCCACGATTCAAGACGTCGCGCAGCACGAAGCGGATTTCGGTCTGCGAATGCAGCAGATACTGACTGTGGACGTCACGCGCCTCAAGTTCCAACTGCCGGGATTGGCTCGTTGCTGTTTCAGACATAGGATTTGACACAAGCTGGATCAAACAAATACGAGCACTATAACTCTTTTTTGCCCCCATGAATCCCGTCGTCTGCATGTTTTATTAATCCGGCAATCAAATATACCGTCTGGCGCACGGGCGCCCCACCCTCGTCCCATATGGTGGATTTCGGCAGGGCGGGATCGAAAGTCCCGCCCTGCGTTTACGGCCTGATGTTTACCTATAATTCCATATGGATGTTCCGTAGTTTGGGAAAGTCGGTGAGCGGCGCTTTCCGGGAGCGATGGCGTCCCCGCCATCGTACGACGGCGAGACGCCGTCGCTCCCAAAGGACGCTTGCCCGACCCCGTTGCGCTTCACTGAACCGTTCAATGTCGGGTTCAACTACGCTTACCGTCAAAAGCGAGGAGCAGAGCGACGCGGCAATCTCCTTGGTCGCCAAGATTGCCGCGTCGCTGCGCTCCTCGCTTTTGACGTGGGGGGGTTGTCATCAGTCTGGGCGCGCTCTTCGACTCCGCCCTAACAAATGCCATCGTCGTGCGCCAGACGGCGTATTTGATTGCCGGATTAATACTGAAATGTAATCACGCAAGATAGCGCATGGCTTCCCGCGCCATCGCCGCCTGCACGTCCGTCGCCATGCCAATGGTTTCAGCAAGTTCAAAATGAAGCTGCGGGTAATCTGCTTGCAGCGCGGCGACCTGTTTTGGCAGATCGCGTTTGAGATGTCCGCCCGCAGCGATGAACATGGGCAGGATGATGATGTGCGCCATGCCCGCCGTCGCCAGTTCCGCCACCCGTGTGGGCAGGTCGGGCGCAATGAAATCGAGAAAGGCGAGTTCCACCCGAAACGCCGGATGCGCCGCACGGATGCGCGCTTGCACATTTTGCAGGGGCAACGCCCATTCTTCATCGCGCGCGCCATGCCCCAGCAGAATCAGGGCGCGGGTGGGCGCAGTGATGACCACCTCAGACGCCCCCTGCCGCCACGCGCGCCTTGGCTTCATTCAGGTCGCGGGCGGCACCGCTGGCGTAGAGGCAGCACGCCAACTGGTTGGCGAGTGGCAGGGGCAATGGCGATTTTTTGTCCAGCACTTTGCCTGTCCATTCCGCCGTGCTGCGGGCGTCGGCGTTTTCCGGCAGTTGTGATGAGGTTTTGCTGCCGCCGCCTTCCGCCTCAAACAAAGTCTGGCTGTCGCCGTCGCGCAGCAATTCGAGTTTGGGGCGGCGGTGCGGATTGGCGAACGGCTCACCTTCCGTCGCCCGCAAGAGCAACGCCGTGCGGTTTCTGGCAGACAGCGCTTCGCTCATGGTGTCCAGATAATGCGGATGCGTCGCCGCCGCAATCAGCAACCCCGCGCCACCAAAAGGATCCAGCATTTTGACCAGACTATGCGCGCAATGGCGCACACCGAGGCGGGCGCGCAGCGCCAGTTGTTCCGCCAGCGCGGGCGAGAAGACGGACAACGGCGCAAAGACAAGCCCTTCCTGATCAAAGGTCTGTTGCGCCTGTTGCAGGCTGGCGGCGGGCATCACGCCCAATTCACGGAAGACCTGCGCTGAACTGACGTGACCAAAACTTTCAAGCAAACCATGCACCAGCACCGGCACACCGAAACGACGTAACAGCATCGCCAAGAGCGGCGTCAGGTTGGTGCCACGTCGCGCGCCATTGTAGGACGGCAGGACAACCGGACGAATCTCGCCAGCGGGCGCTTTCAGCCGATAGCCGCGCGCTTCCGCCGCATCCAGAAACGCGCCCAGCTCCGTCGCCGTTTCACCTTTTACGCGCAGGGCAATGAGGATGGCGCCCAGTTCCAGTTCCGGCACGCCGCCATCCAGAATGGCGGCATAGAGTTGTTCGGCGTCTTCCGCCGAGAGGTCGCGCGCCCCTTGCGCGCCACGCCCGATTTCCTTGATGTAGTGGGAATAGTTCATGTTTATCCTTCTGCCAGTGATGCTTCCGTATTTTTTCTCCAGAGGTTCAGCAATCGCCATGCCATGCGCTATGCCCCGTTTTATCAGCCTGTTCGTATCAGAGCGCACAACAATGAGACACAAAAAAAATGCCCCGCGCCAGGACGGGGCATTATCTTTACGCAAATTCGCGCAAACTCACGCGGATACACGCTCACGCGCTCATTTGACGCGCTGCAAGTGCGAGCGCCCACGAATGGGCGTCGCGGCCTTGCTGTCTTCCACGGCGGGGGCGGGCACAGCGGCGGGCATTGCGGCTGTTTCCACCTCAAACGCCATGCCATTGCCGTTTTCGCGGGCGTAAATCGCCGCGACACGCTCAATGGGTACGTAGACATCCCGCGCCACGCCGCCAAAACGCGCCTGAAAGCCCACGTAGTCATTCTGCATTTGCAGCTTGTGCGTGGCGTCAGCGGCGATGTTGAGCACAATCTGACCTTCCTTGACGAATTCCTGCGGCACGCGGCAGGACGCATCCACATGCACCGCCAGATGGGGCGTAAACCCGTGGTCGTTGCACCATTCCCAGATGGCGCGCACGAGATAGGGCTTGGTCGACGGTAACGGGTTGGCGCTCATTATTTACGCATTGCCTTTTCGGAAGGCGTCAGGGCGTCGATAAAGCCTTGCCGACTGAAAATGCGTTCCGCGTATTTCATCAGGGGCGCAGCCGTCTTGTTAAGCTCAATGCCGTAATGGTCGAGCCGCCACAAAAGCGGCGCAACCGCCACGTCGAGCATGGAAAAGTCGTCGCCCAGCATGAATTTCTGCTTGCTGAAAATGGGCGTCAGTTCGGTAAGGCGCGCGCCGATTTCCTTTTTTGCCTTGTCAGCGGTTTTCAGATTTTTTTCGATGGGTTCGATGAAACTGAAAATCTCCCGTTCCATGCCGGACAAGAGTTGCCGCGCCCGCGCCCGCATGATGGGGTCGGGCGGCATCAGTTGCGGATGCGGAAAACGCTCATCAATGTATTCGTTGATGATATTGGGTTCGTAGAGCACCAGATCGCGTTCGACCAGAACCGGTACGCGGTTGTGCGGATTAACCGCCGCCAGTTCTTCGGGCTTGTTGAACATGTCGACATCAATGATCTGAAAATCCATGCCTTTTTCATAGAGCACGATGCGGCAGCGATGGCTGAAAGGATCGGTTGTTCCTGAGTAAAGATTCATCATAAGCGATTGGCCTGAAAACGATGCGGCACCGCGCCCGGAAAGCCGGGACGCGGTGCCGTGGTGGAAATAAAAAGGTTAATGCACGTCTTTCCAGAATTCCTTCTTCAAGGCGTAGGCAAAGACAAACAACACCGCCAGGAACAGCAACACGCCGACCCCCAGTTGTTTTCTGAATCCGGCTTCCGGGTCGCTCATCCAGACCAGAAAGCCGACCAGATCAGCGACCTGTTTGTCGTACTCTTCGGCGGAAAGCGAACCGGTATTAGGCGTCAGCGCCAGTTTGTGTTCTTCGACTTCCTTGCCGTCATGTTGCGATTTTTCGGTTTTCAACACCTGTTCGCCTTGCAATTCAAAGAGAATGTGCGGCATACCGACGTTGGGGAAAATCACGTTGTTCCAGCCGGTCGGGCGGGTTTCGTCGCGGTAGAAACTCCGCAGATAGGTGTACAACCAGTCCGCGCCGCTGCCATCGGCGGAAGCGCGGGCGCGGGCGATGATGGACAGGTCGGGCGGCACGACGCCGAACCACTTTTTGGCGTCAGCGGGACGGAGCGCCACGGTCATCTGATCACCGATTCTGTCGGTCGTGAACATCAAATTGTCGATGACCTGTTGTTCGGTCAGCCCCAGATCCAGCAGCCGGTTGTAGCGCAGGGCGCTGGCGCCGTGACAGGAGAGGCAATAATTCACGAACAGTTTGGCGCCGTTTTGCAGGGCGGCCTTGTCGCCGGAAACATCCGGAGCACGATCCAGATGCACCCCTTCCGAGGCGAGCGCCAGCGCGGGCGCGATCAGCAGCGCCGCCAACAGAGTTTTCAGGTTACGCATGGTTTTCATTTCCAGGTGACCCTTTCCGGTTCAGTTTTGTATGAATCCACTCTCGACCACCAGGGCATGGTGATGAAGAACGCGAAGTAATAGACGGTGAAAACCTGCGCGATGAGATCACCCGACAACAGGTAATTCAACGGGTTGAAGATGACCGATCCATCAGGATTCGTGGCAGGCGTATAGCCGAAGAAATAGTACCCCGGCACTTTTGTCCCCAAAAAGCCCAACACCAGAAAGGTGAACACGAAGATGGCAAGCAGGGTCTTGTAAATCGGGCCGCGATAGCGGATCGAACGCACTGGCGAACGGTCAAGCCAGGGCAGGAACGCCAGAATGACCACGCCGCCGCCCATCGCCACAACGCCCCAGAACTTGGCGGGCAGCCAGAAGAAGTTCCACACCATCGCCCGCAGCATTGAGTAGAAGGGCGTGAAGTACCACACCGGCGCGATGTGCGGCGGCGTTTTCATCGGGTCAGCCTGGAAGAAGTTGTTGTATTCCAGGAAATACCCGCCGCCTTCCGGCCAGAAGAACACCACGAAGGAAAAGAGCGCCAGAAACACCGTCACACCCACGATGTCTTTCACCGTGTAATAGGGATGGAAGGGGATGCCGTCCAGCGGGATGCCCTTTTCATCCACAACCTTCTTGATTTCGATGCCGTCAGGATTGTTCGAGCCGACTTCGTGCAGCGCCAGAACGTGCGCCGCCACCAGACCAATCAACACCAGCGGAACCGCAACCACATGGAAGGCGAAGAAGCGGTTCAGGGTCGCGTCGCCCACCACAAAGTCACCGCGAATCCAGATGGAAAGCGGGTCGCCCACGAGAGGAATGGCGCTGAACAGATTGACAATCACCTGCGCCCCCCACAGGGACATTTGACCCCAGGGCAGCAGATAGCCCATGAAGGCTTCCGCCATCAGACAGAGGAAAATCAACACGCCGAAAATCCAGATCAGTTCGCGCGGCTTGCGGTAAGAACCGTAGAGCATTCCACGGAACATGTGCAGATACACCACGATGAAGAAAGCGGAAGCGCCGGTGGAGTGCATGTTGCGAATCAACCAGCCCCAGCTCACGTCATGCGTGATGTAGTTCAGGCTGGCGAAGGCAACCGGAACGCCGACGGCGTTCAGGGAGGCATCCGGCTTGTAGTTCATCGCCAGAAAGATGCCGGTTACGACCTGCATCACCAGCACCAGAAGCGCCAGCGACCCGAAGTAATACCAGAAGTTGAAATTCTTCGGCGCGTAGTATTCAGACAGATGCGCCTTCCACAATGAAGTCAGTGGGAAGCGGGCGTCCACCCATTCCAGCACGTTCTGAACGAGCGAGCCGTTGGATTTGAATTTTTCGTAATTGCTGTTGCTAGCCATGTTTTAAGCCCCCTGAGTGTCTTCGCCGATGAGGATGCGAGTATCGGAAAGATAGCGATGCGGCGGGATGTCCAGGTTGGTCGGCGCGGGTTTGTTCTTGAACACGCGACCAGACAGGTCAAAGGTGGAGCCGTGACAGGGGCAGAGGAAACCGCCCTTCCAGTCGGCAGTCATGCCTTCTTCCGCGCCCGGCTTGAATTTGGAAGACGGCGAGCAACCCAGATGGGTACAGATGCCGACCACCACCAGAATCTCCGGCTTCTTGCTTGCGAGAGAACGGGTTTCGTTCTTGCAGTAGTCGGGCTGAATGGATTTTTCGGACGGCGCATCGGCGAGATCGCCTTCAACCAGCTTCAGGGAAGCCAGCATTTCCGGCGTACGATTGATAATCCACACCGGCTTGCCACGCCACTCTACTGTCATCATCTGACCGGATTCCAACTTGCTGATGTCCGCCTCGACCGGCGCACCTGCCGCTTTCGCCCGTTCGGACGGCAGCATGGAGGAAACGAACGGCACCGCCGCCGCCAGAACGCCTGCCCCTCCCACTGCGGAAGTGGCAACAATCAGTCGCCGTCTGCCACAGTCCATCTTGCCTTGATCACTCATAACGCTAACCCCTGAAAATTTCCGAGTTGAACTGAACCGGGCGATTATACGCCAAGCGCCCCGGCGTGTAAAAATCTTGCATGGCAAAAACACCGCAACACACTGTATCAGGACGTTCGGGCATCACTATTCCTGAATCCGCCGTTCGCGCAACGCCTGCGCCAAGGTGCCGGAATCGACGAATTCGAGTTCGCCGCCGACCGGCACACCGCGTGCCAGGCGGCTGACTTTGATGTCTTGCGCCGACAGGAGCGTGGTGATGTAGTGCGCGGTGGCTTCGCCCTCGTTGGTGTAGTTGGTGGCCAGTATCACTTCCCGCACTACGCCGTCTTGTACGCGCTCCATGAGTTTGTCCAAGCCCAGCGCGCGCGGGCTGACGCCATCCAGAGGGGAGATTCTGCCCATCAGCACGTAGTACAGCCCCTGGTACGCCTGGGTCTGCTCCATCATGTTCATGTCGACCGGCGTTTCGACGACGCAAAGTTGCGTGGCGTCGCGCTTCCCTGAGGCGCAGCGGTCGCAAAGGTCGGTTTCGGAAAAGGTGTTGCAACGCTGGCAATGGGTCAAACCATTTAACGCGTGTTGCAGCGCGGTTGCCAGAGCGAGCGCGCCCTGCCTGTCGTGTTGCAGCAGGTGATACGCCATGCGCTCTCCCGACTTGGGACCGACGCCGGGCAGACAGCGCAACGCCTCAATCAGCCCGAACAGCGTGTGCGGGTGCGAGTTTCTGGACACGCTCACGGCGGCACATCAAAAGGGCAGTTTCATGCCGGGGGGCAGGTTCAGACCGGCGGTGAAGCCCGCCATGCGTTCCTTGCTCAAGTCTTCACCACGCCGCACGGCGTCGTTTACCGCCGCCGCGATCAGGTCTTCGAGCATTTCCTTGTCGTCCAGCGCCGAGGGGTCGATGCTCACCCGCCGCACGTCGTGCCCGCAGGTCATGGTCACTTTGACCATACCGCCGCCGGATTGCCCTTCGACTTCCAGTTGCGCGAGTTCTTCCTGCGCTTTCATCATGTTGCTTTGCATGGCTTGCGCCTGCTTCATCAAGCCAGCCAGTCCGCCTTTCATCATTTCATCTGCTCCTGTTAATCAATGGGTTTTATGGAAGATTCGTTCAATTCCGCGCCGAGATTTTCGATGGCGTCGCGCACAAAAGGGTCGCGCTCAATCGCGGCAATCGCATCGTTATGGCGTATTTTGTGTTGTTGCGCCGCCACTTGCGCCGGGGTCGCGCGTTCTATCTTGCCGATTTCAATCACAAGTTTCACGGTGTGCCCCAGATGTTCGACCAAGGCTTCTTCCAGCTTGTCTTGCGCGACTCTGGACAGTAAATGTTGATGCTCGGCAGCCAATTGCAAAACGCAGTTTTTGGCGTCCTGCGTTACGAGGTCGCAATGCTGCGCCAACTGCTTCGCCATGCCGCTGATATTGAGTTGCGCGGTCAGCGCGTGCCATTCGGGATTGGCGGCGGGCAGGGCGGGGGGCAATTCGGATTTGGTAAACGTGGGGGCTGGACGTGCAACCGCAGCCGGGGCAGACGCGGGAGTCGGCGCAGTCTGTAACGCAGGTTTGGCGGCAGGTTTGGCAACGGGGTTGACAGATTCGGCAGCGCGTTTGGCAACAGGCTCCGCCCGCACCGCAACCGTCGCCCCCGCCGCCGTGGGCGCGAACGCCAGGAGACGCATGAGGGTCATCACCAAGCCGCTGTATTCGTCCGGCGCAAGCGAGAGTTCGGCGCGACCCTGCGTGGCGATTTGATACGCCAACTGCACAAACTCCGGCGCGAACCCGCGCGCCAGCGTGAGCAGTCGCTCGCGTTCAACCCAGTCGCCGCCCGCGTCGGGCGCCAGTTGCAAAAGCTGGATGTGGGTGAGCAGAATCGCCAGTTCCTGCAAGGCGTTGCTGGCGGACAGGCTGCGCGTTTGCATACTTTCCGCCACCTGCAAAATGCGCGCCCCATCCTCCGCCGTCAGCGCGTCGAGAATATCCAGCAGATAAGTCGTATCCACCGTGCCCAGCATATCCCGCACCAGCGCGGTTTCGACCTTGCCCGCGCCGTGGGCAATCGCCTGGTCGAGCAAGGAGAGCGCGTCGCGCATACTGCCTGCGGCGGCGCGGGCGATGTGCGTCAGCGCGTCCGCCTCGAAAGTCACGCCTTCCTTGGTTAAAGTTTTTCCCAGATACTCGACAATGGCGGGCATGGGCATCTGTTTCAGATTGAATTGCAGACAGCGCGACAATACGGTGACGGGAATTTTCTGCGGGTCGGTGGTCGCCAGAATGAATTTGACGTGTTCGGGCGGCTCTTCCAGCGTCTTCAACATCGCGTTGAACGCCGAGTTGGAGAGCATGTGAACTTCGTCGATGACGTAGACCTTGTAGCGCCCTTTGGTGGGCGCGTAGACGGCGTTTTCCAGAAGTTGGCGCATCTCCTCGACCTTGGTGTTGGTCGCCGCGTCGACTTCCAGCAAATCCACGAAACGTCCGGCGTCGATTTCTTCGCAGGCGGAGCAATGCCCGCAGGGTTCGGCGGAAACGCCCGCTTCGCAATTCAGGGATTTCGCCAGAATGCGGGCGATGGTTGTCTTGCCGACGCCCCGCGTCCCGGTAAACAGATAGGCGTGATGCAGGCGTTTTTCGTTTAACGCGTGCGTCAGCGCCCTGACCACATGTTCCTGCCCCACCAAGGTGGAAAAATTACGCGGTCGCCACTTGCGGGCCAGCACCTGATAGCTCATGCGCCCAGTTCCGAAGAATGAAAAAGAAGTGGCGAGCCTAACCCCCGGCACTTGCAGAAAATGGCTGTGGCTGCTGCCTTCCGACCCTGACCAGATTCACCACCCTGCAATGCGGGGAGACCCGCCGGGGCGAATTCTAGCACAGCCAAACTGAAGTTCAGCCGAAAATGCGCGTCGCGCCCACGGTCAACAAACCTAACCAGGTCATCAGCAGCGAACCCGTCAAATGCAGCGCCATCAGGGTAAGGGCAACGCCGGATTGCCCCGCCAGCAGACGCTCCACGACTTCCGCCGAAAAACTGGAAAAGGTGGTCAGCCCGCCCAGAACGCCGGTAATCACAAAGAGTTTCAACGTCGGATCGAGCGCGGTATGGAAATGGAAAAATCCGACCGCCACGCCGACCAGATAACCGCCCAACAGATTCGCCGCCAACGTGCCCAAGGGCAAGGCGGGCAGGAGCGGATTGAACGCCAGCCCCAACAGCCAGCGGCTGCTGGCACCGAACGCGCCGCCCAGCGCGACGGCGAGCAAAGCGGTGAAATTGAACGGGTTTGTCATCAGTATCGACCTTGCATAAAGACTCAAAATAGCATCGCCGCCCGGACGGCTGACAGACCAATCCGGGAGCGCCGGCGTCCCCGTCGGCGGGGTTGTCTCCACACGGGAAATCTTAAAACCGCCGGCGGGGACGCCGGCGCTCCCAGGCAGGCGGCGAACCTGGCTGATTCAAAATCTTACCCCTACGAAACACCTTGTACCGCTTTGTCAGCAACCTGAGCGGCATCGCCGTCGACCGACAGTATGCCTTCACAACCCCCACCCGCTTAAAAACCTGTCAAGCCGATCAGAAAAACTCATGCAGCATATACCCTCACCATCCTCAAAAAATTGCCCCAAATAAAGATACATGCAGACGAACAGAAAGGCGAAAATCGCATAGGCGCATAGAGCGATCACGAGCCGTTTTCCGAGATTGTTTTTGTAGAAAACAAACCCTGAAGCGGCAAACCATGCCGCGAAGACAAGACTGCCGCCGATAAAAACAGGGTATAGCCATGCTTCTTTCACTTTATCCAACTCAGTGAGGTGCCCATCAGGAAAGCCTATGAAAGAAAGGCTCATGCAGGCGAGAAGCGTCACCGCTAAAATCACGCAACTCACGACCCCTGCCAGAATACGTTTGCGTTTCAGATTCATGGACGCATTTACCCTTGTGTCGGCGGCGCGCCCGCAAAGCGTTTCAGCACATGCGAAATCATGCTCTTGGCAAGCTCTTCTTCAGCGAAGAACACCGCGCCGAAGTTTTCCTTGCGTAGCAGTTCGGATTCGTCGTTACTGTGCGTTCGTATCACGATTTCGATGACGGGATTCAAGGTGCGGGCAGTGGTCGCCATGGCGCGCACATCCAGTGGCGTGTGCGAGGCAATCACCAGCATGGCGGCGCGGGCGATGTGCGCCTGAATCAGCACAGCGGGTTCGGCGGCATTGCCGCAAACCGCCGCCAGCCCGCGCTTACGCAGGGTTTCCACAAATTCCCGATTCTGATCGACGACCACGTAGGGAATATCCTGCTTCGCCAGCACATCGGCAATGCGCGAGCCGACGCGCCCGAAACCGACCAGCACCACCTGTCCTTCGAGGAACTTGCGGGCAGTGCTCATCGGCAACTGCGCGTAAGGCTCTTCGCGCCGACTCAACCGCCGCGCCAACTTTGAACGTTTCAGCAACCAGCGTTGCAGGGGCAAAATGGCCGCGAAAATAAAGGGATTCAGGGCAATGGAAATCAGCGCGCCCGCCAGCACCAGACTCATGCCCTCATCGGGCAACAGCCCCAGCATCTGCCCCAGACCTGCCAGAATGAAAGAAAACTCGCCAATCTGCGCCAGACTCGCCGCCACGGTGAGCGCCGTATTCAGCGGATAGCGAAACGCCAGTACCAAAAGCATCGCCGCCAGCGCCTTGCCCCATATGATGACCGCCACCACGCCCAACAACTTCCAGGGCGAGGCGATCAGGATTTGCGGGTCGAACAGCATCCCGACGGCAACAAAAAAGAGCACCGAAAAAGCGTCGCGCAGCGGCAGTGATTCCTGCGCGGCGCGATGGCTGAATTCCGACTCGCGCATCACCATGCCCGCAAAAAACGCGCCCAGCGCAAAGGAAACATGGAACAGCGCCGACGCGCCATAAGCGATGCCGATGGCAGTGGCAATCACAGACAGGGTAAACAATTCGCGTGAGCCGGTACGCGCCACCTGCCACAACGCCCAAGGCACCACACGCCGTCCGACGAGCATCATCAGGGCGATAAAGGCGGCGACTTGCAGCAGCACGTAGAGAATGGTCATGCCGATGGCTTGGTCGCTGGCGCTGGTCACGACCGGATTGCCGCCCAGCGCGCCCGACAGGGGCGGCAGCAAAACCAGCACCAGCACCGTCGCCAGGTCTTCCATCACCAGCCAGCCGACGGCAATGCGCCCATTCATGGTTTTCAAGGATTTATTCGCTTCCAGCGCCTTCAAGAGCACCACGGTACTGGCGCAGGAGAGCGACAACCCCAACACCAACGCCTCGCCCCAACTCCACCCCCAGAACCACGCCAGAATGGCGCCCAGCAAGGTCGCCATGCCCATCTGCACCAAAGCGCCGGGAATGGCGATGCGCTTGACGCTCATCAGGTCGCCCGGCGAAAAATGCAATCCGACGCCAAACATCAGCAACATCACGCCAATTTCGGAAAGCTGCGAGGCAATCTCCACATCCGCCACAAACCCCGGCGTGTGCGGCCCGATGATGATGCCCGCGACGAGATACCCCACCAACGCCGAAAACCGCAGCCGTTCGGCGATAAACCCCAACATCAACGCGATACCGAAACCGGCGGTGATGGTCGTGATGAGGGGGAAATTGTGTTCCATGCGGGTTCCAGAGGTTGGGATGGCGAAAAATTTGGGGGATTATAACTTGTCATTCCCCGAAGCCCGCCCATAAAACCCTTCAATTCGTTACTGAACGCCCACACCGCTTGCCGCCAAACGATACGGCTTGGTGCGCCGAAAATCCCGCATATAAAAATGCATGACCAGCAGCAGAATCACGCACGCCAAACCTTCGCAGACGACGGTCATGATGAGGAGCGCATGGGTGAGTCCGTAAGCGTCGGAGAGCATCCCCGCCACCCAGGGGCCGGGCATGGAACCCAGAAGATGCGCCGTCACGATGCCGCAGGTCGCAGAAAACGCCCGCCGATGCTGCGGCGCCAGTTCCTGTGTTATCGCAAAAATGGCGCTGACGGCGCTGTAGCCCGCGAAACCCGCCAGCAGCAGGAGCGCGAAGCGGTCATAGAGACCTGTCGCCACGCCGAAAGCCAGCGTATGCAGCAACATCGCCAGCCCGAAGGCGCTTATGGCGAACGCGAGTTTACCTTGTGGGCGGAGATGGCTTTTGCGATCCATCCACCAGCCGCCCAAAGGCCCCGCGAGCGCGCCCAGCAGCATGATGGCGCTGCTCATATAGGCCGCCTGTTGCAGCGACACGCCATGCACGCGATGAAAAAAAGTCGGCATGAAATAGGCAAGCGGCAGACTGGAGAGGGTGAGCAATGCCAGCACCAGATACACGAGCCAGAGCGAAGGCGTCCGCCAGATGAGCCGCAAGCCTTCCCCTTTCAGGCTTGCCCGCTCTGCGGCAGCGGGCGTCGCGCTTTGGTAATCCTGACTGCGATAAATCAGCGCCGCCACGACAAAACCGGGAATCGCCAACAACCCCAAAGCGTAGCGCCAGCCAAAATAAGTGGCGATGACGCTCCCGGCAATCAGCCCGAAGACGATGCCGACAGACTGGCTCGACAACAAAAGCCCCAGCGCAAGCTGGCGGCGGCGCAGGGGAAAGGCGGTCGCCGCCCAGGTGATGGAAGCGGGCAGATAACCCGCCTCACCCGCGCCAACCACGGCGCGGGAGAAAAGCAGTTGCGGAAAGTTGCTCACCAACGCGCCCGCGCCGGACGCCAGACACCACAACATCCCCATCAGCCCCGCCATTTTGGTGCGACTCCAGCGGTCAATCAAAATGCCGACAGGCAGGGCAAACAGCGCCATGCACAAAGACAGCGCGGAACTCAACAAGCCCGACCGGGCATCGGTCAGTTGCCAGGTTTCCTTGATGCGCGGCAGCACGGCGGCAATCACCATGCGATCCGCAAAATCGAACATCATCAGGACGCAAAAAAGGGAAAAAATCCACCATGTCCGCCGCCTGCCAAACAGATAAGCGTCGTGCGTTATCTGCTGGTCGCGCTCGTTTGCAAGGTCTGCGGGCATGGGTTTGACAGGGGTTGAAGGGGAGGGGCATGGTAACAAGCGGGGGCAAGGCGTTCAAGCATCCCCCGCAAATTGCGCGTTGACACCAAAGTCTGCCATCAGGCTTTGGCAATGACCTTGATTGCGCCTCCTTCAGGGGCGGCAACGGCAACGAGATTGCACGCTTCGGGGGTGTTTAACAGATAACTGGCGACAGCGGGTTCCAGATGCACGCGCACTTTGCGGGCAAGGTCACGCGCGCCAAAGCGGACATCGTGACCGGTGCACAGAATTTTTCGCGCACTCGGATGCACGGTCAGGTTTTTGCCTTGCAGGGCAAGCCTTGTGTTCAGCTTTTCGAGTTCAATTTCGAGCAATCGCTCCAATCGGTCGTCGTCAATACGCTTGTAACTCAGAATGCGGTCAATGCGGTTCAGAAATTCGGGTTCAAAATGGCGATGCAGCGCTTCTTCCAGAAGCGCTACTTCGCTTTTCGGTCGAAATCCAACCTTGCGCCGCCAGCTCTGCATGAAGCGTTGTCGGTAGAGGGCGGCATCATGCGCGCCAATGTTGCTGGTCATGAAAATCAGGGTGTTGCGAAAATTGATCTGCCGCGTACCGGAAGACAGCGTGAGGGTTCCCGTATCCAGAATATTGAGCAGACTGCGGATGACTTCGCGGCTTGCTTTTTCCAGTTCATCAAAGAGCACAATGCCGGGACGGCTGAAACTGCCTTCGATGGCTTCAACGTCAAAAAGCGTAATCCCTTCTTTGCTGCCAACGTATCCGGGCGGCGCGCCAGTCAAGGCGGCGGCATAGTGTTCCTGCGCCAGGGTGTTCATGTCAATGCGGCAAAATGCATTGCTGCGTCCATGAATGCTTTCGGCGATGAGGCGCACGGTTTCCGTTTTTCCCGTTCCAGTCGGCCCGATAAAAAGATTGACGGACAGGGGACGCAGCGGGTCATTGATGCCGACTTTCACGACATTGAGCATTTCTTCCACCGCATTTAACGCATGTTCCTGCCCGACGATGCGCGAACGCAAAAGGCGCATGACCTTTTGGGGTTCAAACAGAAATCCCGAACCGCCAGATATGATTGGCGCAGGCGCGCTGTTTGCATCCTCTGCATTCAGAGTAGCAAGGCGATCGGTGACAAAAGGCATGATGCTGACTCCCTGAATGCACGATGACACGGGCGGAACCGCACGCGGCGGCTCCGCTCATGCAGCCATGATTAGCCTGCGCTCTTTTCTTTTCCTGCATGTGGCAGATTGCCGACGGGACATTCCGCGACGCCAATGGTTTCGCGCGTGATTTTTTCCACGTTTTCCTGGGCTTTTTGCGCATTGGTGACCCAGGTGCGATAAAACTCAAAGGGGCATTCCGCAATCCCCTTGTCACCGTCACCGGAAGAATGAATGCCTGAGTAGCCGCGATGCAGGAGTTTGAAGAGATGGTTTTGCGCCTGATCGTAGTGACGGGCGTCACGGATTTCCGGAATGGAGAGTTGGGCGTACTGGATACCCATTTCCTCTTCTCCGCATTCTCCCAGAGTACGACCATCGAAACCGATAATGGCCGAATGACCAAAATAGGTATAAACCCCGTCGAATCCGGCGGTGTTGGCGACTGCCACATAGCAGTTGTTCGCCCATGCCATGGCTTTGGCCATGAGTACCTGTTGATCTTTGGCGGGGTACATATAGCCCTGACAGCGCACGATGAGTTCCGCGCCTTTCATGGCGCAGTCGCGCCAGATTTCCGGGTAGTTGCCGTCATCACAAATGATGAGGCTGATTTTGAGTCCCTTGGGACCTTCCGTGACATAGGTACGGTCTCCCGGATACCAGCCTTCTACCGGGCACCAGGGCAAAATCTTGCGGTATTTCTGAACAATCCTGCCCTCATTATTGATGAGCACCAACGTGTTGTACGGCACCTTTCTGGGATGTTCCTCATGACGTTCCCCCGTCAGGGAAAACACGCCCCAGACGTTTGCCTTGCGGCAGGCTGCCGAAAACAGCGCGGTTTCATCACCGGGGATGGTCGTTGCCGTCGCCATCATCTCGTCATTGTCATACATGATCCCCATTGTGCTGTATTCCGGAAAAATAATGAGATCCAGACCGGGGAGTCCTGACTTGATGCCCTGGATCATGTCGCAGATGTTTTTTGCGTTATCCAGAACTTCAGCGCGGGTATGGAGCCGAGGAATTTTGTAATTCACAACGGCGACGCCGACTGTGTTCGGGCTACTGGAAATATCACCATGTCGCATTTTCTTCTCCTGTTATAGAAAGTTGTCTGACGGCTCATTTTCAGGCGAAGCGCTTTGCTCAACCAATACGTTATCTGACGTACAGGGCGCCCGTGAATCCTTTCGTGTTCAACGCTCATATTCCGTACGTCAATTGACGTATTTATTCAGGTCTGTGGAAATCCCAAGATGGCACCTGGTCTTGACCCCACCTGAAAGCGGGTCTTTCACATTCCAGGAGAAATTCACATGGCCAGCACAGGAAGCGTAAGCGCATGGGACGAGGCTCTGCTCGTCGCCATGATTCAGTACCCCGTCCCTGTCGTTAAGGGACCGGAGGATATTCAGGTTCAGGTCGACCAGATTTGCAAGGCTGTTGCCAGTACCAAGGCGGGTTATCCCGATCTCGACCTCATCGTTTTCCCGGAGTATTCCACGCAGGGTTTGAATACGTCCATCTGGACTTACGATGAAATGCTGCTCTCTCTTGAAAGCCCGGAAGTCGGTCGCTTCAAGGAAGCCTGCAAAAAATCAAAAGTATGGGGCGTCTTCTCCATCATGGAGCCGAATGAAGACCGCAGCAAACCGCCCTACAACACGGCGATCATCATTAACGCCAATGGCGAAATCGCCCTGCACTATCGCAAGCTGCAACCCTGGGTTCCCATCGAACCCTGGTCACCCGGTAATCTGGGTATGCCTGTCTGTGACGGCCCCAAGGGTTCCAAACTTGCCGTGTGTATCTGCCACGATGGCATGTTCCCTGAACTGGCGCGTGAAGCGGCCTATAAAGGGGCGAATGTCTATATCCGTATTTCCGGATATTCCACTCAGGTCAATGACCAATGGATCTGGACGAATCGCACCAATGCCTGGCAAAACCTCATGTACACGCTTGCCGTCAATCTCGCCGGTTACGATGGCGTCTTTTACTACTTCGGGGAAGGGACGGTGTGTAACTATGATGGCAATGTGGTTCAGCAGGGGCATCGTAATCCCTGGGAAATCGTTACAGCGGAACTGTTCCCGCGCCTTGTCGATAAGGCACGCGAAAACTGGGCGCTGGAAAACAACATTTTCAATCTGGGATGCCGCGCTTACGTCGGCAAACCCGGCGGCGAGAAAGCCAACTACCTGACCTGGGTCGCGGATCTCGCCAAGGGGGAATACAAGCTGCCCTGGGATAGCAAAGTCAAAATCCGGGATGGCTGGAAATACTACCCCGATGGCGTCAAACTCGGCCCCTTGCCCAAAACCACCGCATAAGCAACGCATCCGCATCTTGTAAAAAACCAACGCCGTACCTGTTATGGGTACGGCGTTGGTTTTACCTTCAGAAACTGTACGTCAAACGGAAAGATACGCCTTGATATGATCCTGATCTGTATCCTGGCGCGCTGTTTCGTGAACCATGCGCCCTCCCTCGATCACAAACAGGCGATCCGCGACATCCAGCGCGAATGACAGAACCTGTTCAGAAACAATAATGGTGATGTCTCTCAGTTTGCGAATTTCATTCAAGGCATGGGCAATGTCCTTGATGATGGAGGGCTGAATCCCTTCCGTCGGTTCATCAAGCAACAAAATCCTGGGATCGGTTGCCAGGGCACGGGCGATCGCCAGTTGCTGTTGTTGCCCGCCGGAAAGGTTGCCGCCTTTGCGACGACGCATCTCCCACAGCACGGGGAACATGGCATAGATGTCTTCTGGAATGATCTTGTTTTTGCTGTTTTCAAGACCGGTCTTGATATTTTCTTCCACGGTCAGCAGTGGAAAAATCATGCGACCTTGTGGAACGTAGGCGATGCCTTTAGCCACCCGGCGAAAACTCTCGTCATGCGTTATGTCCTGATCGCCAACATGGACGCTGCCGCTCTTGATCGGCAAAATTCCAATCAGGCTCTTGAACAGCGTGGTTTTTCCCATGCCATTGCGTCCCATGATGGCAACGGTTTCCTTTTTGGCGCTGGAAAAGCTGATGCCGTGCAGCGCCTCGCTTTGCCCGTAGGCAACATGCAAATCCTTAACCCGCAACATGATCGTTCTCCTTAGTGCCCAAGATAAACATCAATGACTTTTGGGTGATTCTGGACTTGTTCCATAGACCCTTCTGCCAGTATCTTGCCCTGGTGCATGACGGTGACTTTGTGGGCAATGCGTTTCACAAAATCCATATCATGCTCAATGACAATCACCGAACGATTCTTGCAAATGCGTTCAAGCAATTCAGCGGTGAGTTCGCGTTCTTTCGCGCTCATACCGGCAATGGGTTCATCCAGCATCAATAATTCAGGGTTCTGCATGAGCAGCATCCCGATTTCCAGCCATTGTTTTTGTCCGTGACTCAACAATCCGGCTTCTGTATCGAGTTTGTCCTCCAGCCCGATTTCTTCCGCGACTTCCCGGATGCGCGCGCTCACACTCTGGTCGCACTCAAACGCCAGCGCGCCAAATACCGAACGACCGCGCGGAAAAGAAACTTCCAGATTTTTGAAAACCGAGAGATTTTCGTAAATGGAGGGTGTCTGGAACTTTCGTCCTATGCCAAGCCGCACCCGCCGATACTCTGCCATGCCAAGCAGTTCGGTATTTTTGAACTTGATACTGCCCCCGCTGGCGCGGGTTTTGCCGCAGATCAGGTCAAGAAGGGTCGTTTTTCCTGCGCCATTGGGGCCGATAATGACCCGTAATTCATTTTTGTCGACATAGAGCGTCAGGGCATCAATGGCTTTAAAGCCGTCAAACGATACGCTCAGATCTTCAATGGCAAGGGTAAAGTCAGTATTACTCATGCGTATTTTCCTTATGCGCCAAGTCCGGCGGGAATTTCTTCATGGATCGAAGAAACGTTCACTTTTCGGGAAACTTCTGCTTGCGCTCCAGGCGCCGCCTTCACTTGCGGGGCTGGAGCACGTCGTGCTTGCAGCCAGCGTTTCCAGCAAGGCGTCACGTATTTGTCCCACAAGCCTGCCAGCCCCATCGGAAATGCCATGGTGACCCCGATGAACAGCGCCGCCATGAGAAAAAGCCAGATGTCGGGAAAGGTTTCCGAGAACAGCGTCTTGCCGGAATTGACGAGCAAGGTGCCATAGACAGCGCCGACAAGACTCAAACGCCCGCCGACGGCGGCATAAATCACCATTTCGATGGAGGGTACGATGCCGATGAAACTTGGCGACATGAACCCGACCTGCAAGGTAAACATTGCCCCGCCAATGCCTGAGAGCGCGGCAGCCAGGCAAAACGTGAAGATCTTGAAGCTGGATACGTCGTAACCGGAAAAGCGGATGCGTTCTTCCTTGTCTCGCATGGCCAGCAACAGAGTCCCCAGTTTGCTCGTCTGAATCCAGCGACAAAGGAGTATGGAAGCCAGCAACAATACGACGCACAGGTAATACAGAATGAGCTTGGCGCTGTCTGTGCGCGTATCCCATCCATGCAGGGTTTTCAGGTCGGTAATCCCATTGACCCCGCCGGTGTAGCCTTGTTGCCCGATAATCAGCACCGTCAGAATCAGGGCGACCGCCTGCGTGATGATGGCGAAGTACACCCCGCCCACGCGCCGTTTGAACATGGCGAAGCTGATCATCCATGCCAGCAACGTCGGCACGACAATGACGGCGATGAGTGTCAGGGGCAGACTGTTGAAGGGCAACCAGAACGTGGGTAGCTCGGTGAGCTGGTTCCAGTCCATAAAGTCAGGGATGCCCGGCGTTGACTGAATGGCGGTGCTTTCAGGATCGGAAGCCTCAAGTTTCAGGTACATCGCCATCGCATACCCGCCCAGACCGAAAAAGACGCCCTGCCCCAGGCTCAATACGCCCCCATAACCCCAGACCATGACCAGACCAATGGCGACAAAGGCATAGGTCAGATATTTTCCGACCATATTCAGGCGGAAAATATCCAGGCAAAGTGGCAACGCAACCATGAGGATGACGCCCAGTACTGCCAGACTGATCAACTGGTAGCGGGTGTTCCAGGATTGAAAGATATTCAGGTTCATGATGGTTTCCTCGAATCAGTGACGAACTTTGCTCGCAAACAAACCTTGCGGGCGAATCATCAAAATCAACACAATGACCGAAAGGGTCAGTACCTTCGCCATCGAGCCTGCCAGGAAAAATTCTGAGATTGACTGGGTTTGCGCAATCCCGAATGCGGAGACCACGGTTCCCATCAGACTGGCTGTACCGCCAAAGGTGACGACCAGAAAAGCGTCAACAATGTAAAGCTGGCCTGATGTTGGTCCTGTAGAGCCAATCGTGGTAAAGGCCGCGCCCGCAATCCCGGCAATCCCGCAACCGATGGCAAATGTCAGGCGGTCTGTTTTTTTCGTATCAATGCCCGTTGCATTGGCCATGACGCGATTGCTCACCGTGGCGCGCACACGCAATCCCCAACGGCTCCTGTACAGCGCGAGGACAACCCCCAGCGTCACCAGAATGGTCAGGCTCAACACGAAAATGCCGTTAATGGGAATATCCAGCCCTTCCGAGGGCGCCCAGGAACCGAGCAACCAATCCGGCAACGTCGGGCTGACTTCTTTGGGACCGACGCAGGTGCGAAAAATCTGCTGGATCGCAAGACTGACGCCCCAGGTTGCCAGAAGCGTATCCAGCGGGCGTTGATACAAAAACCGGATTAATCCCCACTCGATCAACCAGCCTGCGATAAAGGCAAAAAAGAACGCCGCGACGATGGCGAACGGAAAATAATAAGGCATGAATTCCGGCGCATATTCCGCTGTCAGCACGGAACCCAGATAGACAGTGTAGGCGCCAATGGTCATGAATTCACCATGCGCCATATTGATGACGCCCATCTGTCCAAAAATAATGGCAAGCCCAAGCCCCATCAGCAACAACACAGCAAAAAGGCTCAAGCCGGCGAAACCCTGCATCAGGGTAATGTTAAAAATATCCGATGGCGTCATGGCAGTGCATCCTTCAAAAAGCAATCCGGTTCAGATGGAATCCGGCGCTGGACATCTCCAGCGCCGGATCGGGCGCTTTTTATTGATAGCCTTTCGGGAAAGGATCAGGCTTGATGAGATTGGGCGACTCGGAAACCACTTTGAATGAAGCATCCGGCAAGCCCACGGCAATCCGGGATTTGCTCCACAAATGGTGATTGGGATCAACCTTCACATATCCCTCCGGCGCGCTTGTGAGTTCGATATTCGCCGAGGCGGCTACCACCTTGTCGACATCGAAACTCCTGGCTTTTTCAACGGCAGCCTTCCAGAGCCACGGCCCCAGATAGCTGGCCTGTGTCACGTCGCCAATCACCGCCTTGGGGCCATACTTGGCTTTGAAGGCCGCGACGAATTTTTTGTTGTTTTCGTTTTCCAGAGATTGAAAATACTTCATGGAGGCGTAGAAACCGTTGAAATTCTCGCCGCCAACCCCCGTCAATTCGTCCTCCGTCACCGAAATGGTCAGCAGCAGTTGCTTGACGCCCGTAATGCCCGCCGCCTTCAGCGCCTTGTAAAACGCTACGTTGGAACCGCCCACGACCGCTACGAACAGACAATCCGGCTTTTGCAGCTTGATTTTGTTCACCAGCGAACCGAAATTGGTGCTGCCCAGCGGGTAGTACTCTTCGCCAACCACCTTGCCTTTCTGGAAGTTCTCGATGTGTTTGCGCGCAATTTTCATCGAGGTGCGTGGCCAGATGTAGTCCGAACCGATCAGGAAGAAGCTCTTGGCGTTTTTCTCTTTTTGCGCCCAGTCGAGACCGTAGAGAATCTGCTGCGTCGCTTCCTGTCCGGTGTAAATCACGTTTTTCGATTGTTCCAGACCTTCGTAGAACGTGGGGTAATACAGAAGACCGTTTTCCTTTTCAAAAATCGGCAGAACGGCTTTCCGGGATGCCGATGTCCAGCAGCCGAAGATGGCGGCGCAATGATCATTGATGAGAAGCTTCCTTGCCTTTTCAGCAAAGGTAGGCCAATCGGAAGCGCCATCTTCCTTGATTAACCTGATTTTGCGTCCAAGAACACCGCCTAACGCATTGATTTGCTCAATCGCCAATTGTTCCGCCTGGATTGATCCGGTTTCTGAAATGGCCATGGTGCCGGTCGAAGAGTGCAACTGTCCGACCGTAACTTCCTTGTCCGTGACGGCAAGTTTTGTCGTGTTGACCTGCGCTGTTGCCTGGGCGAACGACAAGCCGGGCATCGCCAGAAGGGGAAGCGCGCCCATCACTTGCAAGATTTGGCGGCGTTGCGGGCTGTATGTGTCCGCAGTGTTGTCAGTGGGTTTCATCGGGTTCTCCTCGTAAAAAAGGGTAAAAAAGCGGGCTGCCGGGTGTCAGATTAGAAAAAACCTATGCCCTCGCCCATACGTCAAACAACGTAGCCCCTGTTTTTCACTTGCCGCTGCCCACACCACGACTGATTCCGGGTCGCATTAAAAGCGAACCTTTGTCGACTTCGCCTTGCCGTGCAAGAGCGCTGTCTTCGGGCAGTCTTCGCGTCTCGCTTCTCATGCGAATCGGAATGAGGCATTGCACATCTTTGGTGCATAAACGCGCCAAACTCGTGGTCACTGCAAACCAGGCCAGGAAAAAGCGCGTAAAAAACGCCAGGAATCAGTCACTTGAAATGAATGGCATGATTTCTGCAAAGGCATCAGGCTGATCGCCACTGGTTCACCATGCCAACCCACACTGAAAACATCACAATGCCCCCTGCTTCTGCCGATATGTCGTCCATGCCGCAACCGTCGGGTTGGCAGGCGCGGCTGGAACTGGAATTTGCCCGACGCGGAGCGCGCAGTCTGCTCCTCTATCGGCGGCATTCCGGGCCGCTGGTCGTACAAAAAACCCTGCATCCCGAAGGCGACGGGGTTTGTCATGCCATCATCGTGCACCCGCCGGGCGGTATTGCAGGCGGAGATCATCTGGAAATGCAGATCAGCGCGACAAATGGCGCGCACGCGCTGTTGACGACACCGGGCGCGACAAAATGGTATCGCAGTCGGGGCGGACAGAGCCGCCAGATACTGCATGTACAGTTGGCGGAAAACACGACGCTGGAATGGTTGCCGCAGGAAAATATCGTGTTCAATGCCGCAAAAGCAGCCATCAGCGCCCGATTTCAGCTTGCGCCGGGCGCGCGCGCCATCGGTTGGGAAATCGTTTGTCTGGGGCGTACCGCGAGCGACGAGCAATTTACCCAAGGAGAAATCACGCAACAGACGGAGTTATATCTGGATGAGCGACTCATCTGGAGCGAACGCGGGCGGCTGGACGGCGATAGCCCGTTGTTGCAATCTCCGGCGGGATTGGGCGGGCATGTCGTTTATGGCGCCCTGTGGCTGGCGGGACTACCCACGGAGAGTCCGTCAAACCGGATACTGCTCGACAAACTGCGCGGCATCCATTTTGACGGCGGCGATTGCTCCGTTACCCTGCTGCCGCATGTCGCGGTCATTCGCGCCCTCGCGCCTTCCAGCGAAGCGCTGCGCGCGCATTTCATCCGCTTGTGGCAAGCCCTTCGCCCCCAATGGCTGGGGCGCGAAGCCATCATGCCGCGTATCTGGATCACCTGAAAAACACAAGGAAACTGCTATGGAACTCACACCCCGCGAAAAGGACAAGCTCTTGATGTTCACTGCCGCGCTGCTGGCGGAGCGGCGCAAGGCGCGTGGGCTGAAGCTCAATTACCCGGAAACCGTGGCTTTTATTTCGGCTGCCATCATGGAAGGCGCGCGCGACGGTCAGAGCGTGGCGGATTTGATGAGCTACGGGGCAACCCTGCTGACCCGCGAGGAAGTCATGGAGGGCGTACCCGAAATGATTCCCGATATTCAGGTTGAAGCCACTTTTCCCGATGGAACCAAGCTGGTAACGGTTCATCAGCCCATTATCTGATATGCAGGAGACGACCATGATTCCCGGCGAATTATTGACGGAGGCTGGCGAGATTGCGTTGAACGCCCATCGCCGTACCTTGACGCTTGTCGTCGAAAACACGGGCGACCGACCGATTCAGGTCGGCTCGCACTTTCACTTTGCCGAAACCAATTCGGCGTTGCGCTTTGATCGGCAAACCGCGCGTGGTATGCGGCTCAATATCGTCGCCGGTACGGCAGTACGCTTTGAGCCGGGGCAATCGCGCACGGTAGAACTGGTCGATTATGCCGGTGAGCGCATCGTGTATGGCTTTCAGGGACAGGTTCAGGGCAGGCTGTAAGCGGCTTTGCATTCATTAAGAGGATTCATCATGGCAACCATGACACGGCAGGCTTATGCGGAAATGTTCGGTCCTACCACTGGAGACCGGCTGCGATTGGCCGATACCGACTTGCTGATCGAGATTGAAAAGGACTTTACCGTTTATGGCGAAGAGGTCAAATTCGGCGGCGGCAAGGTCATTCGGGACGGCATGGGGCAAGGTCAACGCTGCTCTGCCGAGACTGCGGATACGGTGCTGACCAATGCGGTCATTCTCGACCACTGGGGCATCGTCAAGGCAGACATCGGTCTGAAAGCCGGATGTATCTGGAAAATCGGCAAGGCGGGCAATCCGGATGTGCAGCCTGCCGTGACCATTCCGATTGGTCCCGGCACTGAAATTATTGCTGCCGAAGGCATGATTGTGACGGCGGGCGGCATCGACTCGCACATTCACTTTATCTGCCCGCAGCAAATCGACGAAGCCCTGTATTCCGGCGTAACGACGCTCATCGGCGGTGGCACCGGCCCCGCAACCGGCACGCTGGCGACGACCTGTACGCCGGGACCCTGGCATATTCACCGGATGCTTGAAGCTGCCGATGGTCTGCCGGTCAATCTGGGTTTTCTGGGTAAAGGCAACGCCAGTCTGCCCGAAGCCCTTGTGGAACAAGTCAGGGCGGGCGTCATCGGTCTGAAACTGCATGAGGACTGGGGAACGACGCCAGCGGCGATTGATAACTGCCTTGACGTGGCTGACGCGCACGACGTACAGGTCGCCATTCACACGGATACCCTGAACGAAGCGGGCTTTGTGGAAACGACGCTGGCGGCATTCAAGGGACGCGCCATTCATACCTTTCATACCGAAGGCGCGGGCGGCGGACACGCGCCGGATATTCTGAAAGCCGTGGGCGAAGCGCATGTGTTGCCCTCCTCGACCAACCCGACGCGCCCCTACACCGTCAATACGCTGGACGAACACCTTGACATGCTGATGGTCTGTCACCACCTTGACGCGGCGATTGCCGAAGACATCGCTTTTGCCGAATCGCGTATCCGCCGCGAAACCATCGCTGCCGAAGATATTTTGCACGACCTCGGCGCCATCAGCATGTTTTCCAGCGACTCGCAGGCGATGGGGCGCGTCGGTGAAGTGATTCTGCGTTGCTGGCAGACCGCGCACAAAATGAAAACCCAACGCGGCGCTTTGTCCGGTGACACGGCGCGGCATGACAACGCGCGCGCCAAACGCTACCTTGCCAAATACACCATCAACCCTGCCATCACGCATGGCATCGCGCATCGGGTGGGTTCCGTCGAACCCGGCAAGCTCGCCGACCTGGTACTCTGGAAACCTGCGTTTTTCGGTGTCAAACCCAGCCTGATTCTCAAGGGCGGCATGATTGTCGCTGCCAGCATGGGCGATCCCAATGCGTCCATTCCCACGCCGCAGCCCGTGCACTACCGCCCCATGTTCGGCGCTTACGGCAAAGCCTTACCCCGGACTTCCGTCACCTTCGTCTCAGAGGCAGCGTTGCAAAATCCGGATGTTGCGGCGCTCTCGCTGCAAAAACCGCTTGAGGCCGTCAAAAACACCCGCGCCATTGGCAAACGCGACATGATTCACAATGATTACACGCCTCATCTGGAAGTCGATCCTGAAACCTACGAAGTTCGCGCCGACGGGCAGTTGCTGGTCTGCGAGCCGGCAAGCGTACTGCCGATGGCGCAACGTTATTTTTTATTCTGACACCATGATTCTCATCGAAACCCGCTACGAAGGCGACGCCCCCGCCACTGAACGGCTGGCGCTGGATTTTGACCGACGTACCAAAAGCCGCCTGGGGGTACGCCTCGAATCCGGTCTTGCCGCCAACCTCTTTTTAGCGCGAGGCGCCATTTTGCGCGATGGCGACAAATTGCAAGCCAGCGACGGGACGATTATCGAAATCGTCGCCGCCCCCGAAAAACTGCTGGAAGCCCGCTGCGCCAACCCGCTCGAACTCGCCCGCGCCGCCTACCATCTGGGTAATCGCCATGTCGCGGTGCAAATCAGCGCCATCGGCGCGAGCGAATCCGACAACTGGCTTCGCATTCAACCCGACCATGTGTTGCAACACATGCTGGAAGGACTGGGGGCTGAAGTCCGCCCCATCGAAGCCCCCTTCGAGCCGGAAGCCGGAGCTTATGCCCACGGGCATCACCACGCCGGGCGCAAAGCGACAGAAGCGAAGATTCATGTCATGGGCGGACATGGGCATCCTCACCCGCATTAAAGCATCATGACGGCAACGCCTTCTCCCTTGATGCTGATGCGCCTGTTGCAGCTTGCCAGCCCGGCGTTGCCGGTCGGAGCGTTTTCGTATTCGCAGGGTTTGGAGTGGGCGGTAGAAAGCGGGCGAATTTCGGATGCGGCGGGTGCGGCGGCGTGGATTGGCGATGTGCTGCGTTTTTCGATTTCGACTTGCGAAGCCCCCGCGCTGGTCGCGCTGATGCGGGCATGGCAGGCGGGCGACAGCGCGCGCATCGCGCGGTTGAATGAAAGATTCATTGCCATGCGCGAAACAGCGGAGTTACGCGCCGAGACCTTGCAAATGGGCTATTCGCTGGCGCGACTGTTGCGCGACCTGCCAGAAATCCCGACCGAGGCAAAGCATGTCCTGCGCGATTTCGGGGAAATTGCCTTCCCTACCGCCTGGTCTGCCGCTGCCGCGCACTGGCATATTGCCGAAGACGCGGCGGCGCAAGCCTATCTTTGGGCGTGGCTCGAAAATCAGGTGATGGCGGCGGTCAAGCTCGTACCGCTCGGTCAAACGGCAGGACAAAAAATGTTGCTTCTGCTTTCCCCGCAAATTCCGGCGCTGGTCGCGCAGGCAGAGATTAATGCCGATGGCGACTGGCAGAACTTTACGCCCGGTCTGGCGCACGCCAGCAGCCAACACGAGATTCAACATACCCGCTTGTTTCGCTCATAATTTTCAGAGGCAAAAAATGAACACTCCCGAATTTCAGCTTACAGAACCGTTGCGCGTTGGCATTGGCGGGCCGGTCGGTTCCGGCAAAACGGCATTGACGCTGGCATTATGTCGCGCGCTGCGTGATGAGTACAACATCGCGGTGGTGACCAACGATATTTATACGGCGGAAGATGCCGAGTTTCTGGTTCGCAACGAAGCCTTGTCACCCGAACGCATTCTGGGCGTGGAAACCGGCGGTTGCCCGCACACGGCGATTCGTGAAGACGCCTCGATCAACCTCGAAGCCATTGACTACCTGCAAAAGAAATTTCCCAATCTGGAACTGATTTTTGTCGAATCCGGCGGCGACAATCTGGCGGCGACCTTTTCGCCGGAACTGGCTGACCTGACGATTTACGTGATTGACGTTTCGGCAGGCGACAAAATCCCCCGCAAAGGCGGTCCCGGCATCACCAAAAGCGACCTGCTGGTGATCAATAAAACCGATTTGGCGCCCCTGGTCGGCGCTTCGCTGGAGGTCATGGCGCGGGATGCCAAAAAAATGCGGGGGGATAAACCTTTTGTGTTCAGCAATCTGAAATCCACTCAGGGTCTGGAAGAGATTGTCGCGTTGATCAAAAAACAGGGCTTGCTTGCCCACCCATAATACGCAGTGACGGAATCCGCATGGCGCAGGTCGGGGACGCTACATGTGCCCGACCTGGCGTTTTTGAGCCTGGATTATTTATTGCTTTGTGTTGCCACCATGACCGCACCTGATCGCTCATCCACGGGAACCATGCCGCAACACATTTCCGGTTCACGCCGTAAATACAATGCCTGGGTTGCCGACGAAACCATGGAAGACTATGCGCTGCGCTATGTGCCGCTCGGTTTTCGCAAATGGAGCGAGTGGCGTGTTGCCAACACGGCCAGTGGCGCGCTCTCGTTTCTGGCGTTG
Organism: Betaproteobacteria bacterium; assembly: GCA_025997095.1. Classification (GTDB taxonomy): domain Bacteria; phylum Pseudomonadota; class Gammaproteobacteria; order Burkholderiales; family Rhodocyclaceae; genus Azovibrio. The sequence continues at coordinate 48,842 of BNUD01000010.1, forward strand.
GAAGCCATCGGCGCCGTGATTGCGGTCAACTACGGCTTTACCAATGCCTTGTGGGCGATTCTAACCGTCGGGCTGATTATTTTTTGCACGGGCTTTCCCATTGCCTACTACGCGGTACGGAACGGGCTGGACATGGATCTGCTGACGCGGGGGGCGGGATTCGGTTATCTGGGATCGACCATCACTTCGCTGATTTACGCCGTCTTTACCTTCATCTTTTTCGCGCTGGAAGCCGCCATCATGGCGCTGGCTTTGCGTATGGTGGTCGATTGGCCTTTGCCTGTCTGCTATGTGCTCTCCTCCCTGATCATCCTGCCGCTCGCGGTGCGGGGCATTACCTTTATTTCACGTTTGCAGACGTGGACGCAGCCGATATGGATATTTCTCATCGTATTGCCCTTTGTCTGGATTGCTTTCTCGAAACCCCATCTCTACGTGGATTTCATGGGGCTTTCAGGATTGCGCTCCGGCAGCAGTGGATTTGCGCCGCTCATGTTCGGCGCCGCGACAACCGTGGTTTTCTCGCTGATTGTGCAAATTGGCGAACAGGTGGATTTCCTGCGCTTCTTGCCGCCGCTCACCTCTGAAAACCGCTGGCGATGGTGGAGCGCCTTTCTGGTGGCTGGCCCGGGCTGGATTGTCATCGGGATGCTCAAAATGATGGGCGGCGCTTTTTTGGCTTTTGCCGCCATGCAGTTTGAAACCTTGCCGCAACGCACGCTGGAACCCACCCAGATGTTTTTTACAGGATTCAAGGAGGTGTTCGGCGTGCCGACACTCGCCATTGCCGCCACGGTTCTGCTTGTCGTCATTTCGCAAATCAAGATTAATGTCACCAATGCTTACGCCGGCTCCCTCGCCTGGTCCAATTTCTTTGCGCGTGTCACCCATAGCCATCCGGGGCGTGTCGTGTGGCTTTTCTTTAACATTGCCATTGCCACGGTTCTGATGGTGCTGGGGGTTTTCGATGCCCTCGAAAAGGTTTTGAGCGTTTACAGCAATATCGCCATTGCCTGGATCGGCGCGCTGGTCGCGGATATTGTCATCAACAAACCGCTGAAGCTCTCTCCACCGGGCATCGAATTCAAGCGCGCCTACCTCTACGATTTCAATTTTGTCGGTCTGGGCGCCATGTTGTTGGCGGTACTGGTTTCCTGCCTCGCCTATGCCGGTTTTTTCGGCGAGGTCGCCGAAGCCTTTTCTCCCTTTATTGCCCTGGGGGTCGCACTCGTCACCTCACCCTTTTTGGCATGGATGACGCGCGGGCGTTATTACCTTGCGCGCCAACCGGAAACATCCGGGCATTCCGGAGAGGTCATCCAGTGCTGTCTGTGCGGTAATGCGCTGGAATCAGAAGATATGGCGCATTGTCCCGCGTACAGCGCCTCAATTTGCTCGCTTTGTTGTTCGCTGGAATCTCGTTGCCATGATCGCTGCAAAACGAATTCCGGCGCTGCCGAACAGATACGCACCATTCTGGGCAGCATACTGCCCCAAAGTTGGGCGTTACGCATCAATTTCAAACTCGGAAAATATCTGATGGTTTTTCTGGGTTTGTGCATCACCATCGCGTTTCTATTTACCATGATCTATATTCAGGAAGGAACAGGGCATACATCCGACCTGCTCTATGCGCCGTTTGCCAAGCTTTATGTCCTGCTGGTCGTGCTGGTCGCCATCTGCGCCTGGTGGGTGGTTCTGACCACGAACAGTCGGCGCATGGCAGAGGATGATTCGGAACGCCAGACACAGTTGTTGCTACAGGAGATTGAAGCGCACCAGCGTACCGATGCCGCCTTGAAAACCGCCAAGGAAGGCGCGGAAAGCGCAAGCGCCGCCAAGACGCGCTATATGTCAGGCATGTCGCACGAGTTGCGTACACCACTGAACAGTATTCTGGGTTACACCCAAATCCTCCTGCGTAATCCCGAAATCAAGGAGAGCTTGCGCGATACGCTTGCGATCATTGAGCGCAGTGGTGAGCATATGCATTCGCTCATCAATGATTCGCTGGAACTTGCCCGTATTGAAGCGGGACGCTTACGGATTTACCCCACGTTGTTGTCGATGAAGGCGCTCAAGGAAGAGATGGATCTGATGTTGCGTCCGCAAGCGGAAAAAAAGGGGCTTGCCTTTGCCATTGAAATCATCGGCGCCATGCCCGCCTGGGTTCGCATCGACGCTCAACGCCTGCGCCAGATTCTGATCAATCTTCTGGTCAATGCCGTGCGATTCACCGAGCAGGGAAGCGTGACCTTGCGTTTCGATTTCAGCAGCCATGTGGCACGAATTGACGTAATGGATACCGGCATTGGCATTGTGCCGGAAGATCAGAAGCGCATTTTCCTGCCCTTTGAACGCTCAAGCGCCGGACGGCGCAACCAGATACAAGGCACAGGTCTTGGACTCACCATCACCAGCCTTCTGGTCGACATGATGGGGGGCGAGTTGTTGCTACAAAGCGTGCCTGAAAAAGGCAGCACATTTACGGTTCGCCTTTACCTGCCGGAAGTAACCCCCAGTCTCCAGCGCCTGCCGCTGGCAGAAAGTCTGCCGTATCACATTGCGGGCTATGAAGGACAACGTCGTACCCTTCTGGTGGTTGATGATCAGGTTTTGCATCGGCAACTACTCTCGGCGCTCTTGATGCCAATAGGGTTTATCGTGCATGAGGCGGCGAGTAGCCGGGAATGTCTGGAAACAGTTGAACGCATCCACCCGGATCTGGTCATGCTCGACATCACCATGGATGACCACGATGGCTGGCAAACAGCCGCCTTGTTAAGAAAAAAGCGCAATGGCGCCGAATTGCCCATCGTTTTCGTTTCCGCGAATTTGTTTGATTTTCAGCAAGAACGCCTGGAGGCGCTGGATTGTCAGGCATTTATTCCCAAGCCGGTGATCGAAGCCCAGCTTTTATCAACACTGAAAACCGTTTTAGACCTCAAATGGATTGCCAAAGACCACGCCCTGCAAAAAGAAATCCCGCCTCTTTCTCCGACGGTTCCCGACTTATTGCCAGATGACCTGCCTGATGATCTGCCAGATGACTTACGTGTTGACCTGACCCGTCTGGCGCAACGCGGCGAAGCCGTGACCTTGCGCCGGAAGTTGAGCGAAATGCGGGTTGAGCATCCTGAACTCACCGCGCTTTTAAGTCGCTTGCAAGCCTTTGTTGACCGCTTCGATTTTCGGGCTTTCATTCAGTATTTGCGCCACAAGGAAACAGATGATGATGTTATTTGATGATTCTGGCGGACAGCCCCTTGCCTCCGTCATTCTCGTTGTAGACGACGCCATCGAGACACTCTCCATGCTGTGCGATGCCTTGTCACAGGAAGGCTATACCGTACTCTGCGCCAGCAGCGCGGAAGAAGCGCTGGAACGTTTTGAACTGATCGTACCGGATGGCGTGTTGCTGGATGCGGTCATGCCGGGTATCGACGGATTTGAATTGTGTCGTCGACTGAAAGCAACCCCGCCCTGGTCGCATGTCCCCATTATTTTCATGACCGGGCTTTCAGAAACGGAAGAAATTGTGCGCGGTTTTTCAAGCGGTGGCGTGGATTATGTCGTGAAACCCCTGCGTATCCCGGAAGTACTCGCGCGTCTTGCCACCCATGTCCGTAATGCGCGGGTCACACGTCTGGCGCGAGAAGCGGTGGATATCGCCGGTATGGGCACGCTGGTACTGGACGGACAAGGACGTATTGCCTGGCATTCCCCTCAGGCGCAGCGCGCTCTGCAAGACGCGTTTGGCGGGCGAGTCACATCCGGCGACGGTTCCATCGAGCGATGGCTGGTGCAGGCGGCTGAAAAAGGAGAACTGACTTGCGATCTTCCGGATGGTCGACAACTCGTCGCGCGTTACATCGGGGTCAGCGGACTTTCAGAAGTCATGCTGCTGCTCAATGTGGAAACCAGTCTGCAAGCGCAACGGCGTTTGCAGCAGGCCACGTTAACCCCGCGTGAAACCGAGGTGCTTTCCTGGCTTGCCAAAGGCAAAACCAACCGCGATATTGCCGAAATCCTGAGCATGAGCCACCGGACGGTCAATAAACATCTGGAGCACATTTTTGAAAAACTGGGCGTAGAAACACGTTCCGCCGCAACTGCCATTGCCGGGCAATTTCTGCAACAGGGATAAATGCTTTTCTCTTCAGGCAAAACGCCCCGGCGCCTTGGGAAAAGCGTCGGGGCGTCCTGCTTTCAGGCGTTGAAACTTTGTGCGCTTAAAAATCCAGTTTGGCGGTCACGCCGACGGTGCGTGGTGCGCCGGTTGAGGCGATATAGCCGCCCGTGCCCACCGAACTGCTGAATGCCGCCGACATGAAGTAGCGTTTGTCGAGCGCGTTTCTTGCCCAGATGGAAATATCCCAGGTCTGCTTGCCGCTGCCAAACTGCCAGCCTGTCGCCAGATTCAGCAAACCATAGGCGGGAATGCGGGCATACCGGGAAGTGTCGATGTGACCTTCGGCTTCCGAACGCCAGGCGTAATTGGCGACGAAATACTGGTTGACATTCTCGCCCGCAAACCAGTCATAACGTCCGCCGACATTCACAATCCAGTCCGGCGCGCCGACCAGACGCTCGCCCTTCAGGTTGCAAGTCCCATCGACATGACCGGCGGCTTTCGCTTCCGCCGA
>BNUD01000011.1 GCA_025997095.1 Betaproteobacteria bacterium
GAGGCGTGGCGGCAGCAGGGGTTTAAGGGGGGAGTGTAGGGGTTTTTCTCCTCCCCTCGCCCCTTCCCTCTGAGTCAGAATAGTTGTCGCCTCGTTAGAATCATCAATCCGAGGGCGATACAGGAAGAACGAAGTGGCAAGATACGGACAAAATTTCAAGGACAGAGCGGTCGCACGGTTGTTGCCGCCTGAGAGTGCTGCGGTGGAGTCGGTGGCGCGAGATCTGAGCATCTCGGTCTCGACCTTGGAGCGTTGGCGTGCGGATGCGCTGTCCATGCCCGTTCGCGAGCGGGCATGGACAGCGGCGGCGCGGTTCGAGGCGGTGCTGGCGAGCGCGATGCTCGATGAGGCGAACAAGAGCGCCTGGTGCCGGGAGTACGGGATATATCCCCAACAGCTTGAGCAATGGCGGCAATCGGCGACCCAGGCGCTGGCCGGGGCGGGAAGTCTGCGCGGCTACTACTCGACCGGGATGCTGTTGTTCCGTCCCGACGAGACCCGCACGACGCGCCAGCTTATTTATGAGCTGCGTAACGGCGCAGGCATCCCGCAGAAGCATATCGACAAGATCGGCGGCGAGTGGCGCGAGGTCGATGCCAACGAACGTCTGGTGATGAAGGACTACGGCGAGCGCCTGGATGCCGAGCGCCGCCGCAAGTGCGACGCGATCCTCCAGATCCTGTTCGAGGAGGGGGGCAACGGACGCTGCTATACGGCCAACCAGTTCGCGGAGGCCTTCGAGGGGAAGGCCGGGCTGGGCGGCGCGCGCACGATCCGCGACCGAATCTCTGCGCTCGCAACACAGGGCTACATCAAGCATTTCCGCAACTGGGCTGATTACGGCCTGCCCGCCTGCGGGAGCAGCAAGTACGGCTATCTCTGCGTCGAAGGCATGTTGCTGCGCATCCCTCTGGCGATGTCGACATGGCCACAGGCGAGCTGCCCCCAGCCCCCCGAGACGCTGATGCGTCCGCCCCAGGCGTTGCGCTCTCTACCGTCGCCTCCAACTACCAGACCTGCCACGAGAACGCCGAGCAGCTGAGGGCGTTGCAGGATTGGATTCGTGAGATGGTTGGCCGGTGATGCTCGAAGAGCTTGGCTTCACTGGCGAACAGCGCGTTCATGTCACCTGTAACGACCAAGGAGAGATGCCATGAGCAACAGATTCAAAACCACCATCATCGACGATGTCACCCCACACAACATCGACGCCACTCAGCAGGAGAACCTGCTCGATCTGTTCGAGTCCGCCATGAAGTCGGTGGCGGTGACGTTGGTGCGCGAGGCCAGGTTCGATACAAGCGACTTCGCCACAGCCAGGGCGCGCAACTGCGAAGGCTTCACGCTACTGGTAACTCGCGCCTCCGCAGACTCCCGCGACGGGTGGCGCGGTGCGTTCCAGCGCGGTGGTGGACGCCTTATCTTTCATCCGTTTTCATCCGATTTCATCCGATTTCATCCGATTTAACGGCGACGATTCGATAGTGAGCAGTGCGCCCAGCCCCTTCCAGGGCAATCAGACCTGCGCGGGTCATACGTTTAAGCAGTTCTTTCGACTGCCCTTCGCTCAACCTGCACAACTCCATCGTTTCTGCGCGCTTGATCCGTCCATGTTGGCGTAGGTAATTCATTACCATCTGTTCATGCTGGATTGGGGTGAATCCCACTTGCCGCGTATAGGCTGCTTTGTCGTCAACGGAGTCATATACGGCTGCGGATAATATGTAGGTGCGGCTGCGTGTCGCTCCATGTGCTTCCACGAACCCCGCTTCGATCAGGGATTCCAGGGTGTGTTTGGCTGCAACGACATCGCGCTGGATGCGTTCGGCCAATTCTTCGGCAGAAAGGCGTCTGAGTTCACGCAAGGCTCCCAGAGCAATCAGCGAGTCAATCGGCAGTTGAGCCTGACGGCGATTCTCTTCTTCTACAACCATGCGTCTAAATGCCAGATCAGCAGGTGCAGTGGATAGGCGTACCACCACATTTTGGGAGTCAGTGTGGGAGTAGTCAGGTGCAGCGCGTCCAAATTTCAGCATTCCTCGGTAGATCGTGTCTACCCCGCGGCCTGAACGTTCTACTACACCGATGCGCTTCATTGCATCGGCCAGCGCGCGGTTACGCGGGCGTGGCTCGGTCACCAGCAGATTGGCCAGCGTCACGCCATCCACCAGACCGCCGGGATTGCTGACGACCAGTGCATTGTCCTCCAGCCGCACATGTACTGCCCCCAGGCGATGGTAGTCACGATGGATGAGCGCATTAGCGACTGCTTCGCGGAATGTCGCCATATCTACCAGCGGTACAGGAACACGGAACAAACCCACTTGCAATTCCTGTTCCGGGTTGTACGGACGAAAATTGGTCTCCAGCCATTCCAGCGCCTTGAGCAGGGGAAAACACCGGAATTCGTTAAACTTCACAGCCTGCTGTGCCAATACCTGAAATGCCAGTTCATGCGAAGGCAGCCATTGCCGCAATGCGGCTTCGCGCCCCACCAGCAGCATGCCTGTGAGCGAGGGGAGCCGCGAGCCGTCACGCTGGCGTACCGTCAGCCCCAGCGCGCCATCCAGAGCCTCGTCATCCAACTCCAGCAACACCCGGTCACCGCCATATTGCTGTATCGCCTGCCGCAAACGCTCGCGTTCCAACGGGTCGAAATCGTCCAGAGAGGCACCATCAACCACTTGCGCCGACACATCCAGCACCCCGAGATGGGTTGCGCGGCTGATGCGTTCGTGTGGCAACATCGGGGCGCATTCGGGCGTGCCATCGTGTTTGATGCGTCGGCGCAGATACACGCCAGAGTGTGTTGCGACTTCACCCGCTGCCTTGGGAACGTCGATGCGTGCCACCGTCACACCACTGACTTCAACGGGTGTTACCGACACATGTACCGACGGCGAAGTACGTGCTGCTACCAGGCCTGCCAGCCCCGCCAGCAGGCGATGTTCGGCGTGCAGCCCTGTAGGTGTGCCGTCATCTTCCACGCCAAGCCACAATTCGCCGCCTTCTGCATTGCTCAGACACACCACTGCTTCGACCAAATCGGTATCGGACAGACACCTACGGTCGCTTTTGAATTCGACTGTGAGGGATTCGGACGCCGGGATTAAGGTTTTCACGTCTGCCACCAATCGGGAGCCGTTTCGTCCCTTTCGTTCCAGCCGTCAACTGCCTTGCTATCACGATGGCGATACGTTGCAAACGGAACGAGGGCTTCAGCCGGAGAGCAGCCACCGTGGTAGCCGTTTTGTTTGTTGGCGTAGCGTAGCTTGCTGTTCCATGCCAATACAACCTTGTCCAGATTACTGGCTGCCTTGATTCGTTTGCCCTGCAAAACAATCTCGCCCGGATAGGCTTCCAGATTCACTTCACGCCAACGGGCACTTGAACTTGAGCCTTGCTTGACCGTGTCCTGGTCTAGCACATGCCCGTGGTCGCTGGTGAACATCACGGAGCGACCAGAAGAACGAGCTTCCGCCAGCAGTGCATCCAGCCCTTTGAACTGGGCAATATCCCAGCGCAGTCGCAGTTGGTCTGACTTCGCCAGGTGATCGTCCACCGCGTTGATCACCACGGCGACCACTCGTTGCCGTTTGTCGCTCAGCGCCGCTCTCAGGTCATCTGAAAGGGCGACGCCGGAACTGTCGAGCACATCCCGCTTGTGAAAAAGCACGGGTGGCTTACCTGCGACGGACGCTTTAACGAGCAAAGGAGAGGCGCTGAAAGCCGACCTCTCTGTTGCCGCTGATCCCTTGCACGTCCTACCTGAAAGAAGTGAAGTTCGGGACGCTTCAGTTGTGGACGGCAACATGGCAAGCAAGGTTGAACACGCCCCATCGCTGCGCTCGAACTGAACCCAGCCATAGTCTTTGAGGCTGTGGTGCAGCTCAAGGAAAACGGGGATGCTCATCCCGTCCATGACGATCAGCAGGCTGCGTTCCGCTTCCACGACGGGGGCAACGCACTGGTCGAGCGCGTCCTCAATCGGAATCAAGGCTGCTTCGTCCGGTTGATCGCTTGCCAGCGACTCGGCGAATCGTTGATCGAACAAATCCCTGCGGGCGCGAATTTTTTCGCGCAGCAGCCCATAGGCGTTTGCCAGTTCTACGGAATCATCACCTTCCAGCAGCACTGTCTGCGCCCAATCTACCCAGGCGATCTCGTTACGATACTGCTGGGCGAGCGTGTTCAGGGCAGTCGGACAGGCATGGGGGGGTTGCAGCAGCCACCGCACCAGACGCACCGCCATCTCGCCTCTCGGCGCAGAGCGAGGGTTCAGCACCGGCCCGAGATGGGTCTTTAAGCGTTCAAGCCGGGAAGTTGCCTCGGCCAAATTTTGTTCATTCAGCGCACGCGCGAAGGACTTGGTTTTCTCGTGCAGCGCCGCGCTGCCATAGCGCGCATGCACCGCCAGAGACTCCGCCTTGAGCTGCGTCACCAAAGACTCATAGCGGACAAGCTGCTGCAATCTGGCAGTTTCCGGGAAGGCATCGGAGGCCTCCGCCAGTTGATGCGCGATCTCTGGCGAAAACGTCAGCCCATCAAACCTGACCTCCAGACGGGCGGCAACCTTTGCCCTGCTGGCTTCTGTGCCAATGGTTTTATCATCCAGAACCTCACACAGCATGGCGATGGCAACCAGCTCATCGGCGCTCCCGGCATCGATGGCGGCAAAGACAAAATTCACCAGTTCACCAAGCGTTTCACGGAGCTGGGCAATGCTCGCCTGACGTGCGCCTTCATCCAGTGTCTTGAATTGTTCCCGCCGTCTGGCATCACCCGCCCATTGCAACAGATCAAACTCTGTGGGCGGATAGGACGTAAAGCCCAACACAACCCGGAACAGCTCCTTCCAGGCACGATCTTGATCCAGAACGAGCGACAGTACCGGAGCATATCCATCGGCTGGCATGTAGCGCACGAGCAGTTCCGCCAGCCAGCGGTGGCGCGTCAGGCGCGGATCAATATGTGCCGCCTTGAAAAGAACCAAAACGGTTTGCCAGAGGTCATGGCTGATGGCGCGTTGTTTGGCGCAGCGCGCCAGCACGTCAAAACCCAGATCATTCTCGTCACCGGAAAACAGCAGGACAGCGGGAGTCGTGCTACCGCTAGCGGAATGGCGGCGCATGGCATCACGAACTGCCAGCGGGGAGCTGCACGTCGACACCAGCCAAGGGGCAGCGTCTACATCCACTGTCGGTTCGTCAAAGGCATCCGGCGGCAGGCGCAACAAAATAAAGTGCGCGCGTGGGTCTTTCTCGTGTGCGTCTTTGGCCTGAAGACGGATTTGGTGTGCAGAGACTTTCATTTCTGTTCCCGAATCACAATCTGGATATCCACGCTGGCCTTGCCAAGACCTTCAAGCAACGCGCGCGCTTCAGACAAAGTTTTCAGGGCATCGGCCTTGCTGAGTCCGGCATGTTCAATGTGCTGCGTATTTTCACCGGGTTTCGGCGGCACAGGTGAAAGCGGCGGTACAGCTTGCGCTGGCGCAGACCGGTTGGCGACATCTGCCACCAGCTTGCCGGCGTCCTGCTCAAACTTTGCAACGGCGTCCTGAAGTCTGGCGATATATTCGTAGCAGAGAACAGCGTGGGCCAGATGTTCCAGAATCTGCAGGGCGTGTGGCGCAAACTCGCCGCTGCCGCCCGCAATCCTGTGGAGGCTGCTGACCAGAGAGTTACTGATCTCAACCCCCGCCAGTGCCTGGACACTACCCAGAATTGCCTTGGATTCGGCAATTTCTTCGGGGCTGAAATCCAGATTCGACACCAGTTTGATCAGCTCTACCTCGGAGCTGCTGGTTTCAATGGCACAAAGCCAGTCATGCAGACGTTTTGCCGCCGTCTGCCGCAGAGCAGGCTCGCCCTTGGTCACCTCATTGACCTGTACCAGGTTCATCAACTGTTCAACGACACGCAGGTAACTCAGCAAAGGCGCTGCCGTTGCGACCACTCGCTGACGTGCCTCGCGCGCAAACGCCACCAGCCCCGGTGCCGAGCGATACTTCGAGGCCAATGCCGGATCAAGGATGTCCCCGCCGAGTTGGGTCGCCTTTTCCCACTCCTCCAGCGTCGGCAAAGCTTGCTCATGCACCTCACACTCATCCGGCAGATTGCCGATCTCGCCCTTGTAGGGTTGGTTGAAGCGGTACAAAGAGCGATTTGTCTTGGCCAGCCAGGTCAGGATTACCAGGTCTTGCAGGTCTGGGCGCAAACCACGCGCTTTGGGAAGATCCAGCCAGTGGCGCAGCTCAGCCACGGTAGGCTCACGCCCTTGTTGCTGCGCAATTTGCCGGGCAAAGTGCTGCGACCAGTCTTCACTCAATTGCAGCGCCCCTTGACCGACTGTCGCCAGTTCAAGTTTGGGCAAAATGCGACCAGCCTCGTCGCGCAGCGAGACATCGAATTCCACCCGATAGTTGGGCCGCTGGGCCGCTTGCAGCATCAGCTCCGCGAGGCGCTTGACCACAGCCGGTCTTGGCTCGGCATCAAATTGCGGGTGCGCCGGAAACTCATAATCCAGCGTCTGCTCTGCCAGCTTTTCAAACGCATCCTTGAAGTTGGCCGCCACCGGCGGGCGCAAGTTGAGGGACGGATCGAGGCTGACAAAATGTTCCTCAACCGTCTGCACGCTATCCAGCGAGCTTTTCTCGATGCTGTTGAGTCCGTATGCCGTGTGCAGGCAGTTGCGAATGAACTGGCGCAGTTGATCCCGCTGGTTCGTCAGCAAAACCTTCGCCTGCTCACGGTCGGCCTGTGAGAGCTGGCTGGCGTACTGCTCCAGATTGTTACCACTCAAAACAAAGCGGATGACCACCAGCTTGCCCAACTGCTCCAGGGTGTTGGGTGACAAGAAAGAGGGCAGCCAGGCTACCGAGCGACCGACCTGCCCATCGTTGAGAAAGGCACTGATATTGGCCTCATCATCTTTCGGGCCGTGATTCGAATCCGGATCGAAAGGAAAATCCACCAGAATGCGCCAAATTCCCTCACGCCCCTTGAGAATGTCAGGTGTATGGGTGCGGACATTGCCAAACAGAATTTCCACGCGGCGCTTGGAACCACGCCAGGTGATCTCCAGTTCAGGCAGCAGCAGGCTGGAGCTTGACTGTGCAAGCCCCAGACCATCGGTAATCAGTTGCCTGACTTCCACCTGTCGATTGCCCTGATTGTCATGCGACATGGCGTTGGACAAAATGGCACCGGTGTCGACCTTGGCGACTTCCAGCGACACCACCGGATTCGCGGATTCGTCCGCAATCTTGATTTCCCCCGCCTGTCCGGCCCAGCGTTTGAGTTTGGTCAGCACCGTGCTGCCTTCGCTGCCTGGCACCGGCGTGCGGATGCTGCCGTGGTTCAGTGCCGCCAGCTTGGAGGGCGTCAGGTTTTTCAGGGATTCCACCTCGGGCACCAGCGCCGCCAGGACAAGTGTCTTGAGCAGGCGCGCATCATTTTGCAACGCCAGCGCCTTTTTGGGGTCAGCCGTGCCCGCTTCGATGTCTTCCCAGGTGACGCCGTGCTGGGTTTCCAGAATCGGCAACAGGCGACGCCGCCAGAGCTGTTTGGCCTGCTCGAAGAAGAGTTTGATGCCATGGGTGAACGGCTCATCGCCTTCAGCGATCACATCAAACAGATCGCCCACGGGGATGACATCGCCAATCTCCAGCGTATCAGCCTTGTCCACCAGCATCTGCTGCATCAGCTTCAGGGCGGTGCGCTCGCGTTGCAACATCGACGATACCGCGATCAGCGTCTGGATCAGCGCGGGCGTGAAGGGATACAGGTCTTTCAGCATCTGCTGGTCGCCTTCGCGCGTCAGCAGGGTTTGCAGCACTTCGGACTGACCGCTCAACAATTTGTTGATCGCCCCGTTGAGCTGTGCTTCTGCGGCACCGTCGCGTGTGCGCAGCAAACGCTTCTTGGCGATTTCAGGCAGATTGCGGTCTTCCAGGTTCACATTGTCAAAGCGCGCTTCCCAATATTGCAGTATGTCGGCAAAGGACAACTGCTCCGCGCCGGGCATATGATCGCCCACCAGCTCGCGCAGGTCGCGCTGACGCGCCATGAAGCTGACGATGGGGATCGGGCGGTCGGCGTTGCCCGACTCGACCAGCTTCACCACCTTTTGCCCTTCGCGTGAAATCCAGGCCACGTCGGCGGCACGGCTCGCCAGCCAGAGGATGAATTCATCCAGAAACAGGATGATGGCATCGTAACCGAGCGCTTTGGCGTGATGCGACATCGCCGACAGGCCCGCGTCGAGCGAGGTATAAATCTCCCGCTGCGAGGCGGAGAGATGGCTCATGCTGCCAAAGAAGGCACGGGTCAACGCGCCCACCAACTGAAAGCGTTCCGGGCTGCCCTCGGCTGCCTGCAAGGCGGCTGCAAAGCGTTCTGCTGCCCAGATCTGGCTGACACGCCCCCAGCCACCGCTACTGCCCGGAGTCGTTCCGGTGGCTTCATTCAGGGTACGGAAGAAAGCCTCGTCTCCCATCTGCGCGCGCAGTGTTTGTGCATCGTTCAACAAACCTTCGCTCTGATAGAAGCCGGGGCTGGGCGCCTCCGGATGCAAGCGTTTGGTCAGCTCGGCGTAGCCCGCGAACAGTGCCGACTCCAGCGTCTCGGCATTAATCATGTGATAGGGCACGACCAGAAACTTTCTGCCCTGCGTCCAGCCATTGTGTTTGGACACCACCGGTGCCAGCTCGGGTTTGCCACGCGCCGTCGCGTCGCCACTCAGGAGCAGCGAGAGGATCGCCATAAAGTGGCTCTTGCCCGAGCCGAAGCTGCCGTGCAGGTAGGAGCCTTTGCTGGTGCGGCTGTCGATGGCCCCTTTGACCACGCCGAGCGCCTGATCAAAACAGCGTACCAACTGGGTGGTGGCAATGTAGTCGCGCACGGTTTGCGCCGGAGCGTTCAAGCCTTCGGTCAGGCGCAGAACAAAGTCGCCCTGATGGACTTGTTCTGGCAGCTCAAATATTTCGCGTAGTTTCGGCATCGGTCAGTTCCTTCCAATTATTCGTATCAGGCTGGCGTGGCGGTGCTGGAGCGCTTGCCTCGCGGGCGGCGGGCGGGCGCGGGGGCTTGCCAGGCGCGCACTTGGTCGAGGGTGAGTCCGTGTTGATTCAGTTGCGTCGTCAGCAAGCCTTGCAGATAGTCCCCGATGCTCATGCCCAGGTCATCATCAATTTCCGGGTGCCATTGGTGTACCCAGGGCAGCAGTTCATCCAGACCGGTCAGGGCGGGCGTCACGCGCGCGACATCGGAGCCTTCGCGTTGCACCATCTCGTACAGGTAGTTTGCCAGCGCAAGAGCGCGCGCCCTGGCGTCGTAACCCGCCCAGATGAGGAGCGGGCTGCCCACATCCTGGCTGCGCTCAAGGCCCGGGAAGCTCACGAAACGCTCTTTGGGCACATCCAGCGCGCCGCGCAGTTTCCAGTAGCTCAGGTCGCGGAAATCAACGGGTTTGTACTTGGGCGGGACGGGGATATCGCCCACTTCGCTCGCCTTGCGCCGGTTTTGCTCGCTGGCAATCGCTGCGGCGTCTTTTCCCTTCAGCGCACGGCTGACCTCGGCGTCGATGGCATCTTCGCGGCGTTGTGCTGACCAGGTGTTTTGCCAAACCAGGTGTTTGCGCAGGCCGCTGTCGCTGTAGCGCAAGGCATTCAGGTAAGGCACGCTGGCTTGCTGAACCAGCTCAACCAGCGTGGCGTGCGTATCGCTGCCGGTGCCCGCGTACAAGTCGAGGGCGCGGCGGAAATTCTCGTCGCCTGCCAGCGCCTCGAGCAGTTCCCGCACCGAGCGCAGGCGCGGCGAGGGCTGCGCGTCGCGCGGCCAGAGGTCGGCTGCCTCCAGACGATCCAGCAGCCAGTTTTCAAGAGCGGCTTTTTCCAGCGTCTCCCAATCCACGCCTGCCCAGCGGCGTTTGCACTCGGGGCGTTCGATCAGGGCAAGGTCGCGCAAGCGTTCAATCGCCGTGATGCGTTTTTCGACCAGCGCGCGGTAATCCGTCGGCCAGTGGGCGGGGATGGCGGTGATGGGTTGGGCGTTGTGGCGTTCAAACCAGGTGGTATTGGTTTCGCCCGCCGCACACTGCCGCGCCAGCACAATCTCGAAAGCGCGTTCGCCCAACTGGACTGCCGGGGGTTCGCCCGCATAGCACAAGGCCTCGTCCAGCACGCCGTAAATTTTGTAGACCTGCCAGTCCAGCTCCTCCTGCCAGGCAATCATCAGCGCCCGCAGACGCTTGGCTTCATCGCGGGCGGCGCTCAGTTCGTCCCGGGTGGGGACGGTGGCGGCAAGCAAGGCGTCAGGCAGGTATCGGGCACGTTCAGTTGCCAGCGTGTCGAGCTTTCGGGCGAGGGCTATGGGGCGTTCACTGGCGACCGGAAACTGACCGACTTTGGTGCTATTGAGCGCATAGAAGTCCTCAAATGCAGCGGTACGTTGTCTGGCTCCCTGCTGGTCAACCGTACTCCCCTTGTTGTGACACACCTGTTTGAACCAGAAACACGCCGTCGACGAATTCAGCAGCCCCAACAAGCCAAGGTGATCGTCCTCGCTCGCTTCTCCAGGCAGCTTGATGACCGGCGCAGTCTGCTTGAAAACCTTGCCGCCGCGATCAAGGACGAAATGGTTGTGGGTGGCGACTTCACCGAAGGTGATTAATGGCTCAACTTTAAGTCGGCTCGATACGAAAAACCTCAATTCCCACCAAGCAATACCAGACTCTTCGGGAGTTTTTCCAAACATCAGTCGGTTTTTCAAGTTCGTACGAAAACGCCAAAAGTGCTCTCGGCTCTTTATTGTTTCTGGTTCATGTGCGGAAAAATCGTCATCACAATAAGGGAACAACACTTCATCGGAAGGCTGGATCGACCAATCTCGAACTTGATCACCTTCAACAAAATATCTGTACCGTTCTGCTAATCGCTTCCGATAGTCATGAGGAACAACGAATACGTCATCCTCCCCAGTAATCGCAGCAAAACCTAGTTCAGGGTACTCGCGGGTAACGGAACGAGATCCCATTTGAACTACGACTTGGCGCTTATGGACTAACTCGCCAAGAGTGGTCGACTTGCTGCTCTCAATAAAGTCTCTTAGTTCCGCCGCGCCACCGCCGCCAATGCTCCAAGGATGCTTCGCAAACGTTGCTCGCTCCACATCCGCGACGCTCACCCACTCGCTCTCGGAATCACGCCGGTCAATCTGCCCAAGGATGGCTGACCACACGACCCCTTGCGCCGGATCGTCCGGTGTCGAAGGTTCGCCCTTGATACCCATCACCGCCCGCACCACCGAGGTCAGCGGTTTCCGGTTACGTCCGAACAGGATGACGGTGGGCGTGCCGTGCCCCGGAATGTAGGCGCCCGACGTGTCGATGACGTGCGTCAGGTCGATGGCGGGGAAAAAATCTTCCACCAGCTTCTTGCCGAATTCCCGTTTCATGAAGGAGTTGGCGACGATGAGACCGACGAAGCCTTCGCGGCGGGTGTTGTCCGTGGGGCGGGCGAGCGCCCAGAAGCGTTCGCAAAACGGGGAAACCAGCGCGTACTTGCCGCTGCAACTGGCATAGCGGCTGCGGTAAAGCTCCGAGAGCGCACGATCCTTGACCGTGATGTAGGGCGGGTTGCCCACTACCACCGCATACTTGCGGGAGAGAATCGCGTTCACCGCCGCCAGATTCTCTGCCGCAAAAGCATGAGCGTAGTGATGATCAGCCGCGATGGCGAGATTTTCCTGCCGGTGTTGCAGCGCCAGCTCGGCCTGGGCGAGACGATAATCCAACTGGTTAAAGCCATGCAGCAGGCTGTCGCCGGTCTCGATGTGCAAATGGAAATCCGGTGCCAGGCGCAGCTTCTTCACCTCCGCCAGCTTGAGCACCGCCACCAACAGACGAAAACGCGCAATGGCGACCGCGAACGGGTTGAGGTCGACGCCCGCCACGCGATCCAGCGCCGCTTGTAGCGCAACATTGGTATTGTCCGGGCGCTGGCGCAGCCAGCGGGGCGCCAGACGCTCGAAGGCACCGAGCAGAAAGTGACCGGAACCGCAGGTCGGGTCGATCACGTCGACTTCTTCCAGGCGGTAGATGTCCAGCGCCGGCGTCAGGGTGCGATCCAGAATGAAAGACTCGATGAACTCCGGGGTCTGCAACAAGGCAAAGCGTTTGCGCGCCGCCTCGGAGAGGTCTTGATACAGATCGCCCAGAAAGCGGGTGTTCCAGTCGGGGTCGGCAAAGTCGTGCGCCAGCGCGCCGCTGTCGGCATCGGTGGCGCGGAAGAAGCGCACCAACTGCCTGCCCATGTCGACCGAGACCGGCGCATCCAGCAGGGCGCGCTGAACCTCGATCACATCCTTCAGACCGGGCAGGCGGCTCGTTGCGGCGAAGACATCCAGCAGATACTCGTTATCCGAAGCAATCGGGTTTTTAAGGTAAAAGGCTTCCTGCCGCGCCACGGCAGATTGCCCGCTGGCGTCCACGCCCGCAATCAACGGGGCATCGAGCAGGTGGTTGTCTTCGCAAAAGCGCACAAACACGCAGGCCAGCACCCAGGCCACGGCGGACTGGGTGAACTGGGCATCCGCCCAGGTCTCCAGCGCCTCGGAGGTGCGTCCGGCGGCGCGGGCGGCCTGCCAGTCTGCCGTCAGACGGTTGTTGTACGCCGGGTCGCTCGCAAAACGCTCGCGCAGGTCGTTCTCGATATCCCTTACCTGTAGCTTCAGGTCGGCCAGCAGTTTGGTGCGATGGATCATTTGCATTTCGATTTCATGTGGGTTGCGGGGGCAGGATGCGCGTGAGCTTGGTGGGCGTTTTCAAGCCAGGCACGCGGAATGCGCCCGTAATCAGTGGTGTTGATGGCCACCGGCACGGCGGCGTGATCCAGCATCGGGCGGTCGTCCGCCGTCTGCTGACTGGCAATCAAGGCAATCAGCGGCGGGCGCTTGCCATACATGCAGGCGTCGTAGAGCCGGGTAAACAGGGGCATCTTCTGCCAGCGCGCGGCCAGACCGAGGTTCACCAGCAAGCCGGGCTGATCGCCCTGCATGAGCTGCGCTTCAACCTTCGGCCAGACTTCAGCCAGCACAATTGCAAAGTTTTGCGCGTCAAATGAGCCTGCGGATGCGGCATCGGCGGCAAGTAGCAGTTTCCAGTCTACGCCCCATTCTTTGGCGTGCGCCTCCAGCAGGGTGAGCACGATTTCATCGAGGTCGATCAGCGCCAGGCCAAAACGCTGCGCCAACTCTCGCTGCGCCAGCAACATCCCTTTGGGTTCGACCGAGAGGGTGAGTAATTTGCCGTGAGTGAGGGCGGCATGGATGCGCTCCTCAATTTGCAGCGCCGCTTGCACATCTGGTGCGGTCGCGGTGCGCGGGGGTTTGTTGGTGCCAAAACGCGTGATATGGGTGGCGCCCGAAAGGATGCCCTGCGCGTAGTTCATTTCAAAGACGCGCGTGTTGGCGTCCCATTTCACGTCCAGCCCCGCATCTTTGAGCAGTTGCTCCAGTTCCAGAGGGTTGTTGGGTAAGGTCGTTGCTTCGGGGTAGCGAGCTGAAATCCGGCGCTGGATGGTCTGGCGGTCGAACTGGCGCAAACCGAGCAGTGAGTTGGTCGCCAGTTTGAGGGCACGCGCCGCAGACAACTGGCGTGGATAGAATTCAAGACGCGAGGACAGCGCCGCTTGTTGGGCACAGGCCGCTGCCAGACGAATCAGCCGGTCGCTGCTCAAGCGGGTGTCGCCCGCAGGAGGGCGAATGCGCGCGAGCGCATCGCTGACTTGTTGCGAAGAGGGCAAGGGATCTTTTTGCGCCAGCCGGTCGGCCGCTTCGCCCAGCAGCACGGCATAACTGGCACGCTTTTCAGGGGCGGCGGGGAACAGCCCTGTCGTGCTGCTATTGGCAAGGTGGGCAACGACCAGGTCGTCAGCTTGCGGCACCTCAACGAGCGGTCGGATGAGTGTGTCGTGTGCGTCGCGCTTGACCAGTTGCCAGCGTGAACTTTGCCGGTTGCGCTCTACGGTGAGGATGGCGCGGGTCAATGCTTTGGCTTCACGGAACCGGGCAGGTTCCTTTTGCACGCTGCCACGCCGTGCCAGGAGCGCCGTGGCGATTTCGCCCACCGTGGCGATGCCGCCCAGCCCGCCCAGGATCAGGGCAACATCGTCGCGCAAATGGGTGACTTCCGGCTGCCGCCACATCCGTTCGGCCATTGTGTTCAGCAAATCTTCGGAGAGTGGCGTGGGGTCTGCCGGGGCGTTCAAGCCCAGCCACGCCTCCAGTGCCTGACGCTGTACCGCATCCCCTTTTTTGGGTACGAGCAAGGCGGCTGCGACATCTACCGACAGTTTGGCAACCACCGTATCGGCGGGCTGCTCGTCTTTGACCGCGCCCCCGCTGAACTGTTGCCGCAACTGGTCAGCCTTCTGGTGCAGCTCGCGGGCCACCGCCAGCGCGATGCCTTTGCGCCGGTAGAAGCGGTTGCGGGGCAACTCTGCCAGATCGCCCGCCGTCGCCAGCTCATCGTGCCCAATGCGTTCGATCAGTTCGAGTTGGCGTGCATCCAGCTCCAGCGACGCGAGCGGCGTGTCTGGCGTGATGTTGCCTGCACTGCTTGTCGGCTCGTCTCCGAAGGGCAATACGGCCTGGGGCGTGAGTGGCGTATGGGTGGTGATGGGGCGCGAGACGTTTTCGAACACTTTGCGCCACTGTTGCAACATCTGCCCGGCATTGTCAAAACGCTGGCTGTGGTCGCGTGCCAGGGCGCGGGCAAAGAAAGCCAGCGCCTGTTGGCGTATCGAGGCATCAAAGCGCTCGGAATCGAGCACGATCTCGGTTTTCAGGGTCGCCGGATCGGCGCTGCCATCGCCCCACTCGGGCAAGCTGCCGGTGGCCATTTCGTGCAGGGTCAGCGCGCAGGAATAACGCTCGGCATAGCCGTCCCATGTGCCGCGCTTACGCAAAAACGGGTCGATGTAGAGCCGCGTGCCGGCGTTGAGGTCGGTGTTGGGAACCCCCGCCAGCGAGAAGTCAAACAAGGTGAGGGTGAGGCGTTTGCTGGTTCCCGGACGGATGCCGATGTTGTCCGGTTTGATGTCGCGGTGGGGAATGCCCTCGCCATCCAGATACTCGACAACGGAAATCAGTTCTTCACCAAAGCGTTGCAGCAAATCCAGACCCAGACGACCTTCCTGCCGCAGCCGTTCTCCCAGCGTTTCTTCGCCCGCCGAGGAGAGGAACAGCGTCGCCAAACCCGATATTTCGTAGCGTTCATGGCACTGGACGATGTTCTGATGGCGAAGTCGTGCCAGCGTTTCCGCTTCGAGCTTGAGGCGTTCGTTGTGCTCCGGGTCAAGCGCGATCTTGAACACGCCTTCGCGCGGTTGCACGGCGCTCTTGCGGCGCACCAGCAGTGCCAGGCTGGTACTGCCCTTACCCAGTCGCCGCACGACTTCAAAACCATTGAGTTCATTTCCTGCGTTGGCCTCCAGGGGTGAGGTCAGAGTCGATGCGGGGGCGGTCAGTTCATCTTCAAGGGCTTCTTCTGCTTTGTCCAACGCGGCCATGAATGCGTTGGTCGTACCAAGGCGGTCATCCGGCGAAGGCCAGGTGGCAAACTGGACAAGCTCTTCGATCTCGGACAGACAACCATTGACCAGGGCAGACAAGGTGAGACCGGGGCCTTGTTCGCACTTGCTCACCAGTTCGTCGCCGCTAATGGCGGGCGGTTCGCCCGCGAGCACGAAATAGGAAATGGCACCGAGCGAGAAGAGATCGAGCTTGATCGGGTCGGGGCGCGGCGCGGTGCGTGCTTCAGGGGCAAGGTAAATTTCTTGCGCCGCACGGTTCGAGAGCATCTCTGCGTGCATCGTTCCCGCTGTTGCAGCTTCAGCTTCCTGCAACTGCCGTGTGGCGATCTGCCAATCGAGAATGGTGATGTCGTAGGCGTCAGTACCCGCTGTCTTGACCAGAATGGTCTGGGGCGACAGCCCCCGGTGGTACAGGCGATAGCGGTGCGCGGCATCCAGTGTTTCGGCGATGGCACGGACGAGCTTCAATCTCTGCCAGAGGCCGAGATTTTCACCTTGCGAGCGAATGAAATGGTCGAGCGGCTGAAGTTTTTCGTCATACTCAAAGATCAGGGCTGGCCCGTGCTCACTGTCGATGAAGTCCAAGGCGCGCAGAATGCCCGGATGGCGTATGCCTTCAAGCAATAGAAATTCGCGTCGGGCGGCGTCAGCCAGCAAGGCGCGCTCCGAGGCATTGAGCGTGCTCTTGGCGGTGTAAAGACGAACGCGCCGATGTACGTCGGGCAGCGATGCGTGCCTGGCCAGCCAGTCCTGGTGATAATCGGTTTCGGCCAGCACCTGTTCGAGCTGGTAGTCGCCCACGCGGCGGCTCTGTTGCGGCTGACGAATACCGATGGCGTCCAGCGCACGGTGGATCGCTGCCGCCAACATGCCGTCGATGGGCTGTGCGTTGAAGCCAGGCGCTGTTTCATCAAACAGTCCTTTGGCGATGTCGGCACGCAGGTATACGTTTTCGCGTGCAGGCCCTGTGAGGGTGCAACGTTGTGTGGGGTCAGACAGGAAGACCACAGGCTGAACGAACGGCGTGGAACGCTTCTGCCTGGTCATTTGCTTGTGCAGCAGCGATTTGAGTTTCTTGGCCTTGCGGTTCGTGAGCAGCAAGGGGTTGTCGTAGGATGATTCCGTAGAGCCGTTGCGCCAGGTCCAGGTATGGGTATCACCACTGACCTCACCGGGGCGGCTCTTGATCTCGACGAGGAAGATTCCGTAGCGTGCGATGACCAGCAAATCGACTTCGTTGATGCTCCCGTCGTCGGCGATAAACTCGAAGTTGCTGTAGGCCCGGAACGGTTCGCGGTTTGGCAACGCCCGCTGAATAAAATCGAGCGCCGCCTGTTCCCACGGGAACTGGGATGGTGAGATTGCGTTCCAGCGCACGCTCATTTATTCCTGCTCCCCGGTGTTCGAT
This sequence comes from Betaproteobacteria bacterium, assembly GCA_025997095.1. GTDB lineage: Bacteria > Pseudomonadota > Gammaproteobacteria > Burkholderiales > Rhodocyclaceae > Azovibrio. Next base: position 17,004 of record BNUD01000011.1, read on the forward strand.
GTTTCAGGCGTGGCGCGCTCGGGCATGGTTGTCGATTGCAGCTTAATCCAGCGCTCGATGTCCGCACGCGAGAAACGCCACGTTCCGCCAACCTTGAACGCGGGAATCTTCTTGGTAGCAGCCAGGCGATAGACCGTGCGCTTGCCTGCCTTCAGGTACAGGGCGACCTCTTCAAGGGTCAGGATTTCGCCTTCTGAGTCAGCCATCGCTTTACCTTTTGCCGATGTTGGAATGTGGTTGCCAAATCTTGCCAATTCTCCCACATCGGTGCTTTTCAAACTACTGTAATGGTGTATAGGGGGTTTTTGCATCGCTAAGGTGAGGGCAACTGGATTGCCGCTCATCCGACAACCTCCAGATAAGGCCGCATCACATTCGCCACGCGGCAAATCTTCGCGTAGCGCCACAGCTCGTCCGCCGTGGCCTTGCGCTTGGCGCGCACGTCCTTCAGCGCTTCCAGCGCCACGTCCAGGCCGATCTTGTTGCGGTGTTTGAAGCAATCCACGACCGTCTTGGCCGCGCTGTAGATCCACAGCTTCATGCCGTCGCGCAGATGTTCCTCAATGCCCGCCGTGTAGACGTCGCCCGTCATCTGTACCATCTTGATCGGCGGGTAGTCGATGCGTGGCACGTGACTGCCGCGCGGCATGGCGATCCAGACCTGGCGCGGCAGCTGCGTTGTCAACTCGTGGAATTGCAGCGCGGTCAGCAGGCAGAACACGGCCTGCGGCACTTTGGCGGCGATGGCCGCGAGGCTTTCATGTTCCGTCACCGGATAGTTGGGCTGGCGGTAGAGGCCGCGTCCAACCCTGTCCAGCAGACCTGCGGCGGTCATGCGCGTCAGGACGATCCGGGGCGCTTCGATGGCGTCCAGGTCGCTGGCGCGCAGCAGCCCCTTCTGGCTGGCCAGATTGAGGACGCGCTGGGTGTGGGTGTCGGTGGGCATGGTGAGAGTGTGTTCCGCTATGTCGTCTAACGCAAATTATTGACGAAATTATGGAACGACGGTTGTGGAGGGTTGCCGCTGTTCGCCCATTCGCACGCCCCGTTCACGAATGGGCAGGCCAGCGACCAGCCTGTCGGTCATCGCGCCGGACATTTACTGCTGGCGATATTGTCGCTACGCAAAGGTTGGGGCCGAGTTGCGCGTAACATCGTCATGGTCGTTGCCCTTCTGGAGACCCTCTGAGTCAGAATAGTTGTCGCCTCGTTAGAATCATCAATCCGAGGGCGATACAGGAAGAACGAAGTGGCAAGATACGGACAAAATTTCAAGGACAGAGCGGTCGCACGGTTGTTGCCGCCTGAGAGCGCTGCGGTGGAGTCGGTGGCGCGAGATCTGAGCATCTCGGTCTCGACCTTGGAGCGTTGGCGGGCATGGACAGCGGCGGCGCGGTTCGAGGCGGTGCTGGCGAGCGCGATGCTCGATGAAGCGAACAAGAACGCCTGGTGCCGGGAGTACGGGATATATCCCCAACAGCTTGAGCAATGGCGGCATCAGGCCGGTGCCCGGTTGAGACCCGCTTGCCAGACGGCAGGGATCACGGTGCGCACGCTACAGCGCTGGAGGTCTCACGGCGGCTTGCTCGTCGGCGACAAACGCCCCACTGCCGAGCGTGCGACACCGAGCCATGCGCTCAGCGAGGAGGCGCGTGCGCAGATACTGGCACGCGTCAATGAACCACGGTTTGCCGAGCTGCCTCCTGCACGCATTGTGCCGATGCTGGCCGATGAAGGGGTCTATCTGGCCAGCGAATCGAGCTTTCAGCGTATTTTGCGGGCGCATGGACAAACAGCACACCGGGGACGTTCCCGGGCACCACAGCCCTCGCGTCGGCCAGGCACGCACATCGCCACCAGCCCCGGCCAGGTGTGGTGCCGGGATATGACCTACCTGCCTACGCAGGTACAGGGGCACTGGTTTTACCTGTATCTGATCATGGATTTGTACAGCCGGAAGATTGTGGGATGGGAGGTTCATCCCCGCGATGATGCCGATCACGCCGTTCATCTGCTCAAACGAACCGCATTGGCTGAAGGCATCCATGCGAGCGTTGAAAGACCAGTGCTCCACGGCGATAACGGCAGCACGCTCAAGGCAACCACGGCGCTGGCCATGCTTAACTGGTTACGTTACACCAGAACAGCGCCACTCCGGGGCTGACCGGGCAATCCTGGCTGCACGCCATCAAACCTGTTTGCAAGCGCACGAGCGAAACCACCGCCGATGGACGACTCATACACGCGATTGGTCGTATATCAAAACTGTGACCCTGAATCCCGAACGAGACGCCATCGTCAATGAAACACTTCAACCCCATCACATACAGGCGTTAGTCGCATAAGTCGGGCGACAACTATCTTGACTTGCTCCGCCTTGTGCTGATGTTGACCAGTAATTCCATATGGATGCCCCAACCCCCGCGAATGTCAGGCAGCCGCGTCAAAAGCGAGGAGCGTAGCAACGCGGCAATCCAGGTATCAGATGTCAGGTGACAGTAATCAGGGGAGGCTGTGCCTTCAGAAAGTACTGACATCTGTCACCTGATTGATGTCTGGATTGCCGCGTCGCTACGCTCCTCGCTTTTGACGGCAGGCGTGGTTTTTCGTAGGCTGGGTAAGCACAGCGCAACCCGACGGTTGTGAACAACTGGCGCAAAGCGCCGCTAACCAATTTGCGGTAGTTGTTATTCTTGCGGCGCTTTGCGCCGGAGGGTACGACCGTCGGGATGCGCCGCTGCGCGGCTTTCCCAACCTACGGTGCATCCATACGGAATTGTGGGTAAACCTCAGCACACGAGAAGAGAGGAAAAAACTATTCACCAGCCGCCAACCGCCGCAGCAGCTTCTCATGAATCCCGCCAAATCCACCGTTGCTCATCACTAATATCTGGTCGCCTGTTCGGGCGTTTGTTGCGATGGCGTTTACCAGCGCATCCAAATCTGTTTCGACGTGAGCAAGAGCGCCTAATGGCTGCAACGCGGCGGCGGCATCCCAATCTAAATTGGCGGCGTAGCAGAAAACCCTGTCGGCGTCGGTGAGGCTGGCGGCGAGGCGGTCTTTCATGACGCCCAGTTTCATGGTGTTGGAACGCGGTTCCAGTACGGCGAGGATGCGTTTTTCTGCCCCGACCTTGCGGCGCAGACCCGCCAATGTTGTGGCGATGGCGGTGGGATGGTGGGCGAAGTCGTCGTAGAGGGTCACGCCTGCGGCCTCGCCGCGTATTTCCAGGCGGCGGCGGACGTTCTGGAAGCTTGCCAACGCCGCCATGCCACGTTCCAGAGGGACGCCCGCGTGTTCCGCCGCCAGTAATGCGGCGCAGGCGTTTTGGCGGTTGTGTTCGCCGGAAAGTTGCCAGCGTGTTCTGGCGATTTCGCGCTTTGCATCATGCAAAACCAGACTGCCATCGGCGTCGTCGCCCGTGATGTGGAAGCCTTGGGGATTGTTGAAGGTTTTGACCGGCGTCCAGCAGCCACGCGCCAGCACCCGTTGCAAACTGGCTTCGCCCTGATTGCTCACAATCAACCCGGAAGACGGCAAGATACGCACCAAGTGATGAAATTGCGTTTCGATGGCAGCAAGATCGGCGAAGATGTCGGCATGATCGAATTCCAGATTATTGAGCGCCACGGTTTTGGGGCGATAGTGCACAAATTTGGAACGCTTGTCGCAGAAGGCGGTGTCGTATTCGTCCGCTTCAATCACGAAAAAGGGTGAATCGCCCAGGCGGGCGGAAACATCGAAATTCAGCGGCACACCGCCAATCAGAAAGCCCGGCGACAGCCCCGCCTCTTCCAGTATCCACGCCAGCATTGAGGCGGTTGTGGTTTTGCCGTGCGTGCCCGCCACGCCCAATACCCACCTGCCTTGCAGCACATGTTCGGCAAGCCATTGCGGACCGGAAACATAGGGCAAGCCTTTGTCCAGAATGGCTTCCAGCAGGGGATTGCCGCGTGAAATGGCGTTGCCGACCACGAAAACATCGGGGCGCACATCTAGCTGCGACGGGTCGTAACCTTCGGTGAGGACGATTCCGGCGGTTTCCAGTTGCCCGCTCATGGGCGGATAAACGTTGGCGTCGCAACCGCTGACGCGATGCCCGGCGGCGCGCGCCAGTTGCGCCAGACCGCCCATGAAGGTGCCGCAGACGCCGAGAATGTGGAGATGCATATTCCTTCCTTTTATCCTTTTGTCAGGAAGCCGCTGTTAAAATCGAGCGTGATTCTACTTTATCCGCAGGATTTACTGCTCATCATGTCCCGTTCATCGCACCATCACCCACAACAAAACGGCGGTCACATCCTGCGCGCCCACATTGCCAGCACAGCCGCAAGGCTCATGGCGCAGGACGGCATGACCGACATCGGGCTGGCAAAGAAGAAGGCGGCGCGTCAACTGGGGCAGGCGGATTTTGCCCCGTTGCCCGACAACGCCGAAGTGGAAGCCGAATTGCGGCTCTATCAGGCGCTCTATCAGGGCGACACGCAACCGGCGAGATTGCGTTTTTTACGCGAAGAAGCCGCCCATGCCATGCAAAGGCTCGCCTGTTTCAACCCTTACCTGACCGGTTCCGTGCTGGATGGCACCGCTGGCGAACATTCCGCCATCGACCTGCTGCTGTTTGCCGACAGCGCCAAGGATGTGGAAATTTTCCTCCTGAATGAAGGCATCGCCTTCGAGCATGTAGAACCTCGAAACGACAAGGCGGAAGCCGTGTTGCGCCTGACCATGCCGGACGCCGACATCCACCTGATCATTTTTCCGCATCATCTGGAACGCCATCATTTCCGGCATCGGGACGGCAGACCACGCGAACGCCTGCGTCTGGATGGTCTTCAACAACTTCTGGAAGCCGCATGATGAAATACCTCGCCCGATTAAGCTGCCTTCTCGCCCTCTTCGCGTCGTTGACTACTTGGGCGGCGGATGCCCCCGCACCCTCCGCAAACGCCGTACAACAACTGCTCGCGCTGGAACTGCCCGACGAACAAGGCAAAAAATTCGCCTTCAGCCAATGGAAGGGGCGCGTGCTGGTCGTCAACTTCTGGGCGACCTGGTGCGCGCCCTGCAAGGCGGAAATCCCGGAATTTTCCCGCCTGAACACGAAATGGCAAAAGAAAAACGTGCAATTTGTCGGCATCGCCATCGATAAGCGGGAGAACGTGCAGGCATTTGTCGATAAAATCAAGGTTTCCTATCCGCAACTCATCGACAACGGACAGATGATGCAAGCGCTGCGCGCCTTGGGTAATGAGATGCAGGGCTTGCCCTTTACGCTGGTCATCGGCGGCAAGGGCGAAATCCTCGCCCGCCGATTGGGAACACTGGATACGCAGGAACTGGAAGTCTTGCTGAAAACCGCCACGGCGCAGCCTGACAAAGCGAAAAGCGGGAAAAAATAACGACAGGGGCAAAAATATGGCGACAACAGACGAAAGCACTGCTGACAAACGCTACTGGCACATCCGGCTGCATAAAAATCTGGTACTGACTTTAGGTATCTTGTTGCTTTTCGCAGCCGGAGCGAAGGTTTTTCTCGTCGTGGACAGGGATTACAGGCGTAGAGCGCTCGCAACAGAGGCGATTGTAGTAGCGCATGAAGTAGCGCGTGAAGTGGAGCAAGCCATCAGTCAGCCACTTGAAAGCGACCCACATGCCAGCATTCCCGCCAGTATTATCAGTCAGTTTGAGAAGTATCCCGACGTTTACAAAACCGTTGCTCACGACGGAACCATCGTCACTTTCAGCCAGCGAACAGGAACGCTCATCGTGTATCGCCCCCAGGTCGGCGCAGACGGAAAAGTCAACTGGACATGTCTGGGCGCATCCGCTTACGGGAACGAAATTCTCCCGGCTCGGTGCCGTGTCCCACAGCCCGAACCATGAGCAAATTCCTCCATCCTGAAAAACCATTATTAATCCGGCAAACGAATATACCGCCTGGCGCACGACGATGGCATTTGGTAGAGTGGGGTCGAAGAGCGCCCCCAAGTTGGTGCGGATGGAAAAGTTGTCTGGACATGCCAGAGCGGTTCGGCTTACGGGATTGTTCCGTCTATATGCCGCTTACCGGAAGTAAAGGATAAATAATCCCCCAGATTGCTGACCGATCTGGGAGCGCCGGCGTCCCCGCCGGCGGTTTTAGCATTTTTCACGCTGAACCAACCCCGCCGGCGAGGACGCCGGCGCTCCCAGAGGGGGTTGTCAGCAGTCTGGGCACGGCACGCCGTGCCCGAATGCTTGACACGAATAAAGCCCCATTCCTGACCAAACTGGACAAAATGCTGCGAAATGCGGCAAACTTGCAGACATGAAGAAGCAAAAAACAACCTCCAAATCTTCCCTGCGTCCGCGTGTTCTGGTGTTGCACGGGCCTAATCTCAACCTTTTGGGCGCCCGCGAACCGCAGCATTACGGCTCGGTCACGCTGGAAGACATCAATCTCGCGCTCGCCCGGCGCGCGGAAATCGCGGAAGTCGACCTCGAAAGTTTCCAGACCAATCATGAAGGCGCGCTGATTGAACGCATTCATGCCGCCAAAGTGCAGGAAGTTGCTTACATCATCATCAATCCCGCCGCGTGGACGCATACCAGCGTGGCGGTGCGGGATGCGCTGGCGGCGGTTGCCATTCCCTTCATCGAAGTGCATCTTTCCAATATCCATGCGCGGGAAACCTTTCGGCATCATTCTTTCTTTTCCGACCTCGCCGTGGGCGTCATCAGCGGTCTGGGTCATCAGGGCTATCTGCTCGCGCTCGAATACCTTCTCAACAAACTCAATACGGATTAAGCGCCCGCGCGCCACAAGCGCGCCTGCCTTGCCGTATACGGACTCTAAAGGAGAGACCTCGTGGATTTACGTAAACTCAAAAAACTCATTGATTTAGTGCAGGAATCCGGCATTTCAGAGCTGGAAGTCACCGAAGGCGAAGAAAAGGTGCGGATCGCCAAGTTCGCGCCAACGGGCGGCGTGCCCGTGCAATACCCGCTTCCCGCCAGCGCGCCTGCGGCTTTGTCGGCAGGCGGCGCGGCTTCTGCCGTCAATCTCGACGATGAAGACGAGCCGCCGGAAGGGCATGAAGTGAAGTCGCCGATGGTGGGCACCTTTTACCGTTCGCCTTCGCCGGGCGCGAATGCGTTTGTGGAAGTGGGGCAAACGGTCAAAGAAGGTGAAACGCTGTGTATCATCGAGGCGATGAAGCTGTTGAACGAAATCGAGGCGGACGCTTCCGGCGTGATCAAGAGCATTCTGGTGGAAAACGGGCAGCCGGTGGAATTCGGCGAACCTTTATTCATCATCGGCTGACCGGTGATGGCCATGTTCGAGAAAATACTCATCGCCAATCGCGGAGAAATCGCCCTGCGGGTACAACGCGCCTGCCGGGAAATGGGCATCAAGACGGTGGTCGTGCATTCGGAAGCCGACCGCGACGCCAAGTATGTCAAGCTCGCGGACGAGTCGGTTTGCATCGGCCCCGCGCCTTCGGCGCAAAGCTATCTCAATATCCCCGCGATTATTTCGGCGGCGGAAGTCACCGATTCCCAGGCGATTCACCCCGGCTACGGCTTTCTTTCGGAAAACGCCGATTTCGCGGAACGGGTGGAATCTTCCGGTTTCGTGTTCATCGGCCCGAAGGCGGAAACCATCCGTCTGATGGGCGACAAGGTTTGCGCCAAGGACGCCATGAAAGCCGCTGGCGTGCCCTGCGTGCCCGGCTCCGACGGGGCGTTGAACGACGACCCGAAGGAAATCAGCCGCATCGCCAAGGGCATCGGTTATCCGGTCATCATCAAGGCTTCCGGCGGCGGCGGCGGGCGCGGGATGCGCGTCGTGCATACGGAAGCGGCGCTCTTGAACGCCGTGACCATGACCAGGACGGAAGCCGGGGCGGCATTCGGCAATCCCACGGTGTACATGGAAAAGTATCTGGAAAACCCGCGCCATGTGGAAATCCAGATTCTTGCCGACCAGTATGGCAACGCCGTTTATCTGGGCGAACGTGATTGCTCGATGCAGCGTCGCCACCAGAAAATCATCGAGGAAGCGCCCGCCCCCCTGATTCCGGCGCGACAAATCGCCCGCATCGGCGAGCGTTGCGCCGACGCCTGCCGCAAAATCGGCTATCGCGGCGCGGGAACCTTTGAATTCCTCTACGAACGCGGCGAGTTCTATTTCATCGAAATGAACACCCGCGTACAGGTCGAACATCCCGTAACGGAACTGATTACCGGCATCGACATCGTGCAGGCGCAGATTCGTGTCGCCGCCGGTGAAAAACTGGGGCTGAAACAACGCGACATCGTGTTTCGCGGACACGCCATCGAATGCCGCATTAACGCCGAAGATCCCTACACGTTCGTGCCATTTCCCGGCAAGATCAGCGTTTATCACCCGCCCGGCGGCCCCGGCATCCGGGTGGATTCGCACATCTACCAGGGTTATACCGTGCCGTCGCATTACGATTCGATGGTCGCCAAGGTCATCGCCTATGGCGACACGCGCGATCAGGCCATCCGCCGGATGCGGATCGCGCTCTCGGAAATGGGCGTGGAAGGCATCAAGACCAACATCCCCCTGCATCAGGAGTTGATGCTGGACGCCCATTTCATCAAGGGCGGCTCCAGCATTCATTATCTGGAACAAAAGCTCGCCGCGCAGGGCAAGGTCAAAAAGTAAACATATGGCATGGATTAGCGCCTCTTTGCTCGCGGACGCCCATCTGGCGGAATCACTCGCGGACGCCTTGCTGGATGCTGGCGCGCTTTCCGCCAGCATCGAAGACGCCGACGCGGGCACGCCAGCGGAAAAACCGCAATTCGCCGAACCCGGCGAGGAAACCGCCAGCGTTTGGGAGCGCTCAAGGGTCGTGGCGCTGTTTGCGGAAAACGCGCCTGTCGCCCGCATCATGCAGGATGCGGCGACAAGTCTTGGTCTTGCCGCCCCCCCCGATTTCGCGCTTGGTCGGGTCGAAGAAGAAAACTGGGTCGCGCTCACTCAAGCCCAATTCGACCCCATCCGCATTTCCAGCCGTCTGTGGATTGTGCCCTCGTGGCATGAAGCCCCCGACCCCGCCGCCCTCAATCTGTTGCTTGACCCCGGCATGGCGTTTGGCACCGGCTCGCACCCCACCACCCGCCTCTGTCTGGAATGGTTGGAACGCGCGCACCCCTCCGGCAAAACCCTGTTGGATTACGGCTGCGGCTCCGGCATTCTGGCAATCGCCGCCGCCAGACTGGGCGCGGCAGAAGTCGCGGGCGTGGACATCGACCCGCAAGCCATCACCGCCGCCCGCGCCAATGCCGAAAAAAACGGCGTCACGGCGCGCTTTGAAGTGTCTACCGAAACGCTGGATCAAGCATACGATCTGGTCATCGCCAACATTCTCGCCAATCCCCTGCGCGTGCTCGCTCCCGCATTGTGCGGGCATGTGCGCTCCGGCGGCAGTCTGGCGCTTTCCGGCATTCTGGAAGCGCAGGCGGCGGAAATCATCGCCCTCTATGCCCCGTGGATTTTGCTTACCGTCGCGGACACCCAGGAGGGTTGGGTGTGCCTTGCGGGTGTGCGTCCCTAAAGCCAAGCTGTCAGCCATGAGCCAATTAAGTACCCAAACCTGTTGCCCGCATTGTCAGACCGCCTTTCGCGTGACGCCTGACCAACTCTCGGCGCGTGACGGCAGGGTGCGCTGCGGCAAGTGCCATCAGGTTTTCAACGCGCTGGACTATCTGTTGGATGAAGAACCCGACGTTGCCTCGTATTTTCCGCCCATACAAGCCGACCTTGCGCCGGATGGCGTGCCGCTCACCGCATTGAAACCGCCCTTTGCCGAGCCGCAACAATCGGTCGCTTTTGTCGAACCGGTTTTTGCCGAACCGCCGCCCGTTGCAAAAGCGCATGTTCCTGTTGCACCGCCCTTTGCCGAGCCGCAATTAACCGATTTTGACGAACCGGACACCGCCTATCCCCCCGACCCCATCATCGACCCGGTGATTGATATGGTCGAGATGATTGATGTTTCCGCGATGAGCAACGTCGAACCGCTTTCTCCCCCCCCTTCCAGACCTGCCATTGACCCCATCGACGCTGCTTTGGCGGAACAGGAAGATACCGCCTCGCGCGCGGAAATTTCCAGACTCTCGCCGGAAGAAGTCAAAGAGCGCGGGCGGGAAGCGGGATTGGTCGCGCCGCGCGGCTTGCGGGAAATTCCCGGTTATTCCCTGTGGTCGGATGGTACGACAGGCGGTGCTACCCGAACTTACGCCCTCTGGCCTTTCGTCGTGGCAAGCGTCGCGCTTGCCCTGTTGCTCGCCGGGCAACTGCTCCATCACTATCGCGGCGCACTGGCAACAGGCAACCCCGGCGCGCAAACCGCCTACGCCGCGTTCGGCATCGAAATTCCGCTTCCCCGTGACCCGGATTTCATCAGCATCGACGCTTCCGAACTGCAAGCCGTCACGACCGAGAACGACCCGGAGGCGTACACCGGGCACCTGCAACTCGTCGCCACCTTGAAAAATCAGGCGAACCATCCGCAGGGCTGGCCGCATCTGGAAATCGCGCTGACCGATGCCTATGACGCCATTTTGACGCGCAAGGTCTTCAAACCGGGCGAATACCTGCCCGCCGACGCGCCGCCCGCCTTTGCCGCTGGCGAAACGCTGGTGACGCTGGATTTGGCCGTGGGCGAGTTAAAACCCAACGGCTACCGCCTGAATCTTCTTTACCCTTAACTGATACAACGGAATTTTATGGACGCGCACGCCCTCATCTGCGGCTCTCTCGCCTACGACAACATCATGGTTTTCCCGGACAGGTTCAAGCGCCACATCCTGCCCGACCAGATTCACATCCTCAATGTGTCCTTTCTGGTGCCGGAATTGCGCCGCGAATTCGGCGGCTGCGCGGGCAACATCGCCTACAACCTGAAACTTCTGGGCGGCAACCCCCTCATCATGGCGACCGTGGGCGACGATAGTCTTCCCTACCGCGACCGCCTGAAAAATCTGGGACTGGATGCCACCCATGTGCGCCAGATTCCCGGCAGTTTCACGGCGCAGGCGTTCATCACCACCGACCTTGACGATAACCAGATCACCGCTTTCCACCCCGGCGCGATGAACGCTTCGCACCAAAACCGGGTGAGTGAGGCGCAGAACGTGAAACTGGGCATCGTCGCACCGGATGGACGCGACGGCATGTTGCAACACGCCCGCGACTTCGCCGCCGCCGGCATCCCCTTCATCTTCGACCCCGGTCAGGGCTTGCCGATGTTCAGCGGCGACGACCTCGCAGCCCTGTTCGACATCGCCGATTACGCCTGTTTCAACGACTACGAAGCCAAACTCGCCTGCGAGCGCACCGGACACAACATCGAACACCTCGCCCAAAAGGTGTCGGCGCTGATCGTCACCAAAGGCGGCGAAGGCTCCGATATTTACGTGCATGGCGAGCGCATGGAAATCCCCTGCGTCCGCGCCGAAGCCGTCATCGACCCCACCGGCTGCGGCGACGCCTACCGTTCCGGCTTGCTCTACGGCATCATGAACCATCTGGACTGGCGCACCACAGGCCGCCTCGCCGCCCTGATGGGCGCCATCAAAATCGCCAGCCGAGGCCCGCAAAACCACGCCCCCAGCCGCGAAGCAATCGGCGCGCGGTATTTGCAGGAATTTGGCGAGAGGGTTTGGTAGGCGAAATCAGAAGTCAGGCATCAGGAATCAAAGGCATGGTTCATGCCGTTAATCCGGCAATCGAATATCCCGTCTGACGCATGGGCACCCCACCCTCGTCCCGCATAATGGCTTCAGGTAGGGCGGGATTGAAAAACGCGCCGTTGGTTGAACTGCGGCGGCATCGTAGATCCCGCCCTACCAGAGCGCCTACCCAACCGAATCAATCGCCCGTAGCGGCATCACGCGCATTGCGCATCCGTGGATCTCGCCTGTGGCAGCATTGCCAGGTCAAAGTATGAGGTGCTTCCAGCTCCCCAAGTCAAACCCACGGGAGCAGGATGCTCCCGCTACTTTGTTTCAGTTTCGTAGGTCGGGCATGTTTCACATGCAGGGCATCAACCGATGCAAAAAGGGTCACACGCATTTGTCGAGGTATAACGCCGATAGACCCGCGAACGGTAAATTGACAGCCACATGTGACCAACCGCCAAACGCCCTGCATATGAAACCACGCCCGACCTACGCCGTCCAAGGGCACAGTACGCCACAGGGCACGGCACGCCGTGCCCGTACATGTGATCCACCCATTCCCCGTAGGGGCACGGCGTGCCGTGCCCCGGCGTGCCGTGCCCGGCATCAGGGATCAGGCATCAGAGGTCAGGTGACAGTAAAGTGGGGGGAGCATCCTGCTCCCCATTCCAAACCCACGGACGCTATATGCGCGCCCCCACTTCGTCAAAAGCGAGGAGCGTAGCGACGCGGCAATCTTGGCGACCAAGGAGATTGCCACGTCGCTACGCTCCCAGCCATGTAGGTCGGGCACGCTTCATGTGCAGGGCATTGTTCGTTGCCAACCGCCAAACGCCCTGCATATGAAACCATGCCCGACCTACGCCGCCCCAGGGCACGGCACGCCGTGCCCCTGCAGGCGACCCGCCCATTTCCCGACATTTGCCGATGTTCCCCGTAGGGGCACGGCGTGCCGTGCCCCGGTGTGCCGTACCGGCATCAGGGATCAGGTATCAGAGATCAGGTAACAGTAAAGTGGGGGGAGCATCCTGCTCCCCATTCCAAACCCACGAACGCTATATGCGCGCCCCTACTTCGTCAAAAGCGAGGCGCGTAGCGACGCCGCTGGGCGTCCCACCTGGGAGCGCCGGCGGCATCAAAGGCGGGTTTGGTTCCGCGCGAAAAATCTTAAACCCGCCTTTGGTGCCGCCGGCGCTCCCAGGGTGGCGCGAACGCGTTGCGATCTGCGCTTTCGTATCCATGTAAAAAAGAATAGAATCGTCCAAATCTTTTCCGGCAGGGCGGCAGCGCAGAAACCGCCCCACTTTTTTCTATTTATGAAAGCAAAATAATCATGAAAAACAATGTAAATTCCCTTGACTTTTCCAAAACAGGCGCAACAATTTTTGCAAGCAAGCAAGCAAGCAAGCAAAAATAGCGGCATCGTAAATCCTGCCCGGCCTTTTCCCCGCCCGACGGCGCACAGCGCCCTCGGGCTTTTCATCGCCCTGGGGCTGGCCCCGACCTTGCTCCTGTCGCCGGACGCGGCGCTGGCGGCGGATAGAACCTGGATTGGCGGTAACGATAACTGGATTACCGACGCAAACTGGAGTGGGGGTACCGTACCGACCACTGGCGATACCGCCCTCATCGACACCGACGTTACCGTCACCATCGGCGCCAGCGAGAGTGGCGACATTGGAGCCGGGGATTTCTACCTCGGCAGCGGCGGCGGTTCCGCTTTGAGTATCACCAGCGGCGGGACACTTATTACCGGGGTGTCTAGGCTTGGAGGCTCTACGGGCACAACCGGCACAGTCACTGTGGACGGCACGAATTCAAGCTGGACTAACGATCAGTTGTATGTCGGTCGCCAAGGAACCGGCGTTCTGAACATCACGAACGGCGGCACGGTTTCAACGACGAGTGCTATTACTGCTGGGGTGCCTTATGGGACTGGCACAATCAACATCGGAACCGGAGCGGCTGCGGGCTTCCTTGACGCACCAAGTATTTCCGGCGGCAGCAATGGAACCACCACCCTGAATTTCAACCATACCGCCATAGCCGCCTCGCCGTATTACTTCACGCGGGACGGGCTTGCACTCGGAACCGGCGTTAATCTCAGCGGCAACATCAACCTCACCAACACCGACGGATACACCGTGCTGACCGGCGCGGACAACCGCACCAGCGGCACAACCACGATCAGCGCAGGAAGGCTGGTGCTCTCCGGCAACGCCAGCATCGCCAGCCCTTCCGGCGTCACGCTCAGCAGCAACGCGTATTTTGATATTTCCGCCATAAGCGGCGCAAGCACGACGATCAAAGGTCTTCACGGCAGCGGCGGTGATGTCTATTTAGGCGGCAAAAATCTCACGATTGATAACGACACAGACAATACTTACAACGGCTCGATTTGTAGCGGCTGCGGCGGCGGCAGTCTGACCAAGACCGGGAACGGAACGCTCACTTTGACCGGCTCAAATAATCTTCCTAACGGCACCACGGTCAGCAACGGAACGCTGCAAATCGGCAACAACACCACCACGGGAAGCATCGTGGGCAATATCACCACCACCAGCACCAACGCCAACGTGACCTTCAAGCGCAGCAATAACGTGAATTACGACTTCATCATCTCCGGCAGCGGCAGCCTGACCCAGGCCGGGAGCGGAAAGCTGACCCTGGACGACGCGAACACCTACACTGGCGTCACCACGATCAGCGCAGGAACGCTGGCGCTCGGTACATACGGCTCCATCGCAGAATCCATCGGCGTAGTGATCGGCGCTTCGGGAACCTTCGACATCTCCGGCATAAGTGGTTTCGGCATTACCATCAATGGATTGTCCGGCGAGCCTGGCAGCAAAGTCAATCTTGGATACCGCGACCTGACAGTCACTCAGAGCACGCCTTCCACCTTTGCCGGGAACATCACCGGCAACACGACAAGCAATCTGTACAAAGGGGGCGCGGAAACGCTCACCCTCTCCGGCGCGAACAACAGCATCGGCAGCACCACCATCAACGCCGGAACGCTGAAACTCGCCGCCACCGGCAGACTGGTCAGCGATGTAACCGTAGAGGACACCGCCGGAGCCACCCTCGCCCTGCGCGGCGGCAGCGTCGTCACAGGCTACGTTGACTTGGGCGGCAGCAACAGCACGCTGAACGCTTATCAGGGCAGCATCATCAGCGGCGACCTCACCACGACCGGCGGCAAGCTGAATTTCTTCCTGCCGTCCGGCATCGACAATAACGATACCCTGCTGACCGTTACAGGGAACGCGAACATTGGCGGCAGCAAGGTGACACTCGCCCTCGACGGCGGTGCCCCCAGCCTGACCGTCCTCACCGAAGGCGAAAGCATCAAGCTCATCACAACAGGCACAGGCATCACCGGCGACATCAGCAATCCAGGCAACAAAACCACACTCAAGGCAGGTGCGTCTTTCTCCGCCGATTTCAGCCTGTCCACTGACGACGGCTATAACCTCGTCGCCAAGCGCGATGCAACCCCTGTTCCGCCTCCTCCGCCTTCTCCACCCCCGCCACCCCCCGCCCGCACCACCCCCGCCGACCTCATCTGGACAGGCGCGACCGACCGCAACTGGAACATCCTGACTTCAGAAAACTGGACACACGATTTCACCTTCATCAACGGCGACACGGTGACTTTCACCGATACCGGATTCGGGCAGGTCAATATCGTCACCCCCGGCGTCGCTCCGGCGGCAACGACCTTCACCAACACCCAAGGTCACGATTACAGGGTGAGCGGCACCCTTTCCGGCACGGGTACGCTGACCAAAACCGGCAACGGCAATCTGACCCTGACCGGCAACAACACCTACAGCGGCAACACCATCATTAACGCCGGTTCCCTCACCCTCGCCCTCTCTGGCGCGTTGCCCAACACCAATGTCAGCATCGCCAGCCCCGCAACGTTCAATCTGTACAACCGCGTCGGCAAAAACCTGACACTGGCAAACGCCGCCCGGTTAAACGCCTACCAAGGCGCAGCCATCACCGGCAACCTCACAGCCATCGGCAGCCAGTTGAATTTTTATCTGCCCACCATCGCCACAAACGGCTACAGCCTGTTAAATGTCGGCGGTACTGCCAACATCACAGGCAGCACGGTCAACGTCGGCATCCTCGGCAGCAGTTCGCCCCTGACAGCGGGCGATACAGTCACCCTCATCAACGCCAACAGTCTGACGGGCAACCCCGCCAACACCATCGCCCACGGCACAGGAATGCAAGGCGTAAGCCTGCTCTACGACTTTGACCTGACCACCAACGGCAAACAACTACTGGCAACCGTAGCAGGCGACACCCCGCCGATTGACCCCAATCCGCCCGTCGCCCCCAACCCGCCCGTGACCCCGCCCGTCGACCCGAACCCGCCGACTGACCCGAACCCGCCCGTAACGCCGCCCACAAACCCCGGCATAAATCTCAACCCGCAAACCAAGGCCTTAGCCGAAGGATTTTTGAGCGGCACGGCATTCTTGAATCAGGCACAGGATTTTGCAGCGGAGCGCGGCATCCATTCCGCCCTGCAAACGGTTCAATCATCCGACAAACACGGCTTCGCCGCCATCGGCTACAGCACCCTCAGACACAACACAGGTTCGCATGTCGACGTAGACGGCTACACCCTGTTGGCAGGCCTCGCCGCAACCACGCCCACCCAAACAGGCAACCTCACCACCGCCGCCTTCATCGAACACGGCGAAGGCAATTACGACAGCTACAACAGCTTTTCCAATGCCGCCAGCGTACACGGCAAAGGCGACACCCAATACACCGGGGCGGGCATTTTGGCGCGTTTCGCCTTTGACGAAACCCAAGCCGCCCCCTTGTACCTGGACGCCAGCATCAGATCAGGCAAAGTCAAAACCGACTTCAGCGGCAATCTCTACGACGGCTTCGGACGAGCCGCCGCCTACAACGCCAAATCCACCTACGTGAGCGCGCATGTAGGCGTAGGCTATGTGGTCAACCTGACGGAACAGAGCAAGCTGGATATTTACGGTCAATACCTCTGGAGCCATCAAAACGGCGACACCGTAAAACTCACGACAGGCGAAACGGTAAAGTTCGAGGCAGTGGACTCGCAAAGAACAAAACTGGGCGCGAAATGGCATCACACCCTGACCACCAAAACCACCGCCTACGTAGGCGCGGCGTGGGAGCATGAATACAACGCCAAAGCAAACGCCAGCATCTACGGCTACAAACTGGACGCCCCCAAATTGAAAGGCGATACAGGCGTACTGGAAGCAGGTCTGACCCTGACCCCCACCGCCGCAAACCAACAAGGCTGGTCGTTGGATTTGGGCGTGCAAGGCTACGCGGGCAAACGCGAAGGCGTGACGGGAAGTGTGCGGGCGCGGTATCGGTTTTAAGCCTGGGAGCGCCGGCGTCCCGCCGGCGGTTTTAAGATTTTTCGCGCGGAGCCAAACCCGCCTTTGATGCCGCCGGCGCTCCCAGCAACGGCGAACCTGGCAGCAAGCGTAGCGCCGACAATCCGTGTCAAACATTCGGGTACGGTACACCGGGGCACGGCACGCCGTGCCCCTACGGGGAACGGGCGGATCACCTGTAGGGGCACGGCGTGCCGTGCCCTGGGGCGGCAAACGCGAAGGGGTGACGGGGAGTTTGCAAGCGCGGTATCGGTTTTGAACCTGGGAGCGCCGGCGTCCCCGCCGGCGGTTTTAAGATTTTTCGCGCGGAGCCAAACCCGCCTTTGATGCCGCCGGCGCTCCCAGCAACGGCGAACCTGGCAGCAAGCGTAGCGCCGACAATCCGTGTCAAACATTCGGGTACGGTACACCGGGGCACGGCACGCCGTGCCCCTACGGGGAACGGGCGGATCACCTGTAGGGGCACGGCGTGCCGTGCCCTGGGGCGGCAAACGCGAAGGGGTGACGGGGAGTTTGCAAGCGCGGTATCGGTTTTGAACCTGGGGACGCCGGCGCTCCCGGCGGCGTATTCGATTGCCGGGTTCATATGCCGAATGATACCTGGCGATACGAACGCCCTTTTTTCATGGGGCAGTTCGTTCCGGTCGGGTTCGCTTGATTTCAGGCAGGGCGGTATCGTAGATCCCGCCCTACCTAAAGACATTAGAAGCGATACCTCAATCCAAGCTGCACTTCGCCTTGACGATAGTTGTCGAAGTCGGATTGCGCGCCTATGCTGCCCCAGAGGGAAAGTTTTTTCGTGACCTGTCCCTCCAGACCTATCTTCAGTTCCAGACGGTCTTTGGGAAGTTCATCTTTCACGGGGTCAGCGTCAAAACGCATGGAGGAAGAAGCGTCGCCATGCCACCAGTTCACTGTTGCGAAGGGGCGATAGAGGGCGTTGTTGTCCGTCTTCCGTTCGCCGGTCAATCTGACCCCCAGGCGGGTTGTGATTGAATGGTCGGATTGCCGGGAGACGACCGTGCCGTTTTCTTCCGTATGGCTTCCGGCGCGGTAGCGACCCAGAATCACCTGCGCTTCGGGTTCGATGAAGTAGCGGGCGTTTGCGGTTTCTTTCAGCTTGAAGCCGTAACCGACTTCAAGGGAAGCCGCCAGACCGCTTGCCTTTTGTTTTTCGGCGGCAAGATTTTCACCATGCACACGGTTCTTGATGCGTCCGGCGAGGAACCAGGTGTCCGCATAAAAACCCTGCAACTGGTCGGCGCGGTTGGCGTGGTATGTTGCATAAAGCCCGCCCGCGTTCACCTCGGTGCGCCGTTTGACTTTCGGGCCGCCGGAGCGGATTTCGCCACGCGAATGACCTGAGAGGAACATGCCGCCCACGGTCAATTCGCCATCGTCGGCATCGTCGCCAGCGATACGGAGCACATCCAGACCGACATGCAGACGTTCTTCACGGTCGCGGGCTTTCAGACCATGACCGATGGTATGGCGGGTGTTGTTGGCATCCATGCGCGCCCAACCGCTACGCACGGTATCCGCCGGGTCTGGAACACGGTGGGATTGCCGATCATGCAGGCTGTGATCGGTCAGCATTGCCAACGCCCGGAAGCGATTATCCAGATAGCCGCCGACTTCCGGACGATATTCGGGGTCGGAATGACCGCTTTGTCCGTTGGATACGAGATACCACGATGCAGACGCGCCGCCGTTGCCGCCCTGTTTCAGCCGGTATTCATAGGCGCCGCCCACGATGGAGCCGTGACCGGCGCGATAGCCTGCGGAATTGCTGGCGATTGTAAAGGCGTCAGGGGTGGAAACTCCGCCCACTTCGACCACCTGAATGCCGTGTATCGTCCGCGCCCCGGAACCGCCGCGCTGGATGAAGCGAATCTGCGTCGCGCCGCTTACGTCATTTTTCACCTTGAGCTTGTCGGTATCCGATGTGTCGCTGCCCATGTAGGCGCCCAGTATCAGCGTGCCATTTTGTCCGATGTAATTGTCGACCGTGAGCGTACTGCTGGCGGTTTCATAAACCTGCACCGTTCCGGCGTTGTACAGATTGCCCCGCGTTTCTGCGGCATTGATGGCGCGCAAGGCGCTGCCGGGGAGAACATGGATGTCGCCAGTGAAGGTTTGCGCGCCCTCCAGAATGAGTTCGGAAGGCTTGATATTGATCTTCCCGCCGCCAGTCAGCGTGCCTTGCGCGAGGTAGCCGCCCGCCGTGCCGCCGGTTCTGTAAGTGTGGTCGATCACAAGCTCGCTACCTGTGTCGACGAAAAGTGTGCTGCCGCTTGCGGTATGGACTGCGCCGACGTTTTGCGTGGTGTTGATCACCCCCAGAGCCGCATCCTGCAATGCGGCGGTCGCGCCACTGTTGACCGTCAGGCTTGCGGTGTTCCCCAGGGCGTGGTTAACGCGGGTCAGGAGCGTACCGCGCTCAACCGTGGTCGTTCCACGATAGTCGTTCAAGGAATTGGAGAGCGAAACGAGCCGGGACGCGCCTTGGGCGGCGTCAATGGCAAGGTTGCCCGCGCCCGTGATGTACGCCGACATATCCGCCGCCAGATCGGTGTAACCGGCGCGTTGAACGAAGTAGGTGGTTTCGCCCGTGTGCAAATCCAGCTTTTTCAAGCCGTAATTCACATACAAACCATCTGGAGGCGCGCCTGCTCCCGTGGTCAGACGCAGACCGTAGGTTCCCGTGGCGACATCGCGCCCCTTCCGGGTAATCTCGATTGAACGGTCAGTGCCGCTTACATCGTTACCGCGCTCATCCTGAAGAACGAGGCTGCCTGCCGTACCCAGAACCGTTGTCGCGGCGACCAGTTGCGTGCCGACCTGACCTTCGTCATGCTCCAGAAGCCAGGGATTTCCGAAGTGGGGGTCGGAAGGGTCCGAGGGATCAGGGTGAATCCAGGCGCGGTTGATCGCGGTCTGGACAACCCCTGTTCCGCGCGCATCCAGCGTGGTGGTCGTGATGTGATCGTCCCCTCGCGCCGGAGTAAATGGCGTGGGCGTACCCAGGTTGGGGAAGCGCACCGTGCCGCCATCAAAGGTCAGCCCGCCGATGGTTTGGCTTTGTCCGGCGGTCGCGCCGCCATTTCCCACGCTCGTCACATTCCCCGCATCCGTTTTCAGGGTGGCGTAGGTGAGCGCCAGGGTGTTGTCGTCATGGAGCGCATAGGCGCCGGGACCGAGTTCCAGTGTCCCCGTGAAGTGTATTCCGGGGGAAGCGCCGGCGTAGGCGGCGGCGGCGGGAGAAAAGGCGAAGGCGCGCCCTGTGCCGGTGTTAACGTACAGCGTGCCGTCGCCATCCAGTTGATTGATGAAGTTGAAAGGATTGTTCCCTGTCGTAATATCCACAAGCCCGCGGACATGCACGTCCGCGCTACCGAGATGTTGCTGTCGGCTCACATGCAGCCTGGCGCCATTTTCGACATGGAAGCCTGCGTTTGCGCCTGTGCCGCTGAATTTTGCGTTGTCCCCCGTGAGAGTCACATTCGCGCCATTCACCAGGTCAACGCTGCCGCCGCCCAGGGTGACGCTCTCGATGTTGTTGCCCAGACTGCCGTCGTAAGCGTCGAACAGCAAGGCGCCCGTGGTGTCGATTTTGATTTCCGCAGACGCGGGGTTACCGAAATTCGCCTGTGTTGAAGTCGATGCGACCTTCAGGGTATTTTGCGCTTCAACGATGAACGCGCCGGTAAAGCCGCTGTTGTCGCCGGAAAGGGTGACGACCGTATCGGGCGCGCCATTCACATCCACAATGCCCGTGCCATCCACCCGGTTGGCGAGGTTGCCGGAAGCGTGCAAATCCAGCGTGCCCGTATCGTGAATCACGCTTTCATCCAGACCGCCAAGGTGATTCAACTGCGTCACCGCGCCCAGGGCAATGTTGGTGTCGGCGGTGAAGCCGTTGCCGATGTTGCTGTGGGTGACAACCAGCGTGCCGCCATTGACATTCAATTTGCCCGCGCCATGATCGCCGCCCGTGAGCGTACCGGAAGACGTGCCGCCCGCCGCGATTTCGAGCACGCTGCCCTGTTTGAAATCCAGCGTGGAATTTTCCCTGCCGTCAAAGGCGCTGATCGTCTGGCGGGTGTTATTCAAATCGGTCTTCGCGGCGCCATGAATGACCAGATTTCCGCGTGGCCCCAGCGCGCCGCTCGCGTCGGTACGCAGCGTGCCGTTGCTGACCGAGGTATTGCCGCTGTAATCGTTGCCGGAGTTGGAAAGCGAAACCAGCCCCGCGCCCGCCGCGATATTCAGATGCCCCGCTCCGGTCAGTTTTGCGTTCAAATCCGCCGCCGCTCCGGTTGCGCCAACATATTCGGCGAGGGTGAGCGTGCGACCGGCATTCAATTCAACCCCGGTCAAATCATGCGCGACGTAGATGCCATCGCCGCCGCTGACAAGAGCATAGTCGTAAGCGCCTTTCGCCACTTCCACGCCGCCTTGATGGATGCCGACTTTTTCAGCCAGCCCCAGTGAGCTGTTCGGGTTAGTGACATCTGCCGGAGCGCCCTTTTCCAGCGTCAGGTGACTGACGCTGCCGATTACCGTAGCGCCATCCAGCAGTTTGGTGCGAACGTTGCCGTCATCCTGTTCGAGGATGTTGTAGTCGTTATTGTTGCTCGCAGCCGTCACTGAAGAAGTGGGCGCGTCAAAGGCGACGGGATTCATCTTGATGATGCCGCCATCGCGCACGTCGAGGGTGTTGGCATGAATGCCGGCGTTGGAATTGCGCTGCGCCGGAGTGCTGGATTGAAAATCGAGGGCGCTGTCCTTGTGCGTGATCAGTCCGCCGATGTTCTGCACGCCGCCATCGACCAGCGTGTAGTTGTTTTTGCCCTTGCCGTCTCCGGTTTCCAGCGTGGCGTTGGTGAGCGCGTAGGTGTTGCAACGCCCGTTCAGTTGGTGGCAATCGCTGGCGTTACCCAATTCAAAGTATTCCGTGTTCATCTTTACCGTCCCGGCGAACTGGTTGCCGACGGGGTCGACAAAGGTAAAGTCACTGAAATTTGACAAGCCCTTGCTGACGGTCGTGGTGTTGATGACCAGATCCCCTTGCCCTGTCAGCCCGTGGTCGAAGTGGTAGCTGCCATTGTTGGGGTTGGTCGTGGTGGCGTTAACGAGTTCCACTGTGCCGCCCCGCTCGATCACGATGTTGGAAGCGTGGTGCCCGTCCATCGCGTTATTCCCAAGACCGAAGGGGTCGGGATTGGAACCCGGAAGCACCGTGCCGGGGGTGGTGGTGGTATCGTCTTCGGTCGCGTATGCGTCATTGACGGGCGCGACCAGTCTGGTGCCGTTCGTGACCTGAAACGTGCCTTCGAACCACTTGGGGACGGGGGCGCCATGCGCCTGGTCAACGCCCCATAAGTCGCTGTCCTTTGCCAGTTGTACGACAGAACCGTTGACGAGCCGTACATAGCCATCGCCCTCAAGACGACGCTCCAACACGACGGCATCGTTAGCGGTGAGGCCATAACCCGGATCAGCGCCGTTTGCGCCGTCAAAGAGCAGAATGTCGCTGGTTTCGTCATTTGCCCCTTTGCTGCCGACGTAGATGCGCTCAGCGCCCGCCGCATTGCCGATGCCCGCCACGTCATGAACCGTCAGTTTGGAGCCGCCCGTCAAATTGATCGAACCTGTAAATTGGTCGTTGCCGTTCACAGGGCTGCCGCCGTTATGCACCGCATCGGAACGGGCGGTCATGTTCATGCCGGAGAGCGTCAGCGCGCCGCCACCTTGAATCATGTTGCTGTTTAACGCGCCGCCGCTATCAACGGCTTCGTGATCCAATGGATCGCCATTCGCGTCAACGTGCTGGCTTGCCGTGATGACGAGCGTGCCGACGAGATCCAGACCTGGCGCGTGCGGCGCGCTTGCGGCATCGGTTTCATTGATCGTCAGATGACCGATGGATTGCGTGTTTTTCAGCGTGACGCTTGCCCCGTCGTCCGCGTCGATATACAGCTCGCGGGTGTTGCCCAGCACATGGTTGTTGTTGGTGCTCAGGTTGACCCCGTACAACACCTTTGTGTCGCCCTGATAATCATTCAACAGGTTGGACATTGAAACCCTGGAACCACGCCCCGCATAGCCGCCTTCAGCGGACGGAATCGTGTTCCCGGTTGCGTCGGCAAGCCCGATCTGGAGATGGGTGGAAGCGCCCCCGGAGAGTCGCGCGGAAAGGTCGCGGCTATCGGGCTTGCCGTGCAGAACATCATGTGAAACATCGGGGGCGTACAAATCCAGACGTTGATGATCCCGGATCGTGATGTGGTCAAGGGCATAGGCGACGTAAAGACCGGAACCTGACGTCGCGTAATTCGGATCCGCGTTTTCCGCGACGGAGAGGCGCAGCGTGGCGGTCGCGTCGGCAACCGCCGTTGTTCCGGTCTCAAGGTCTGTAATCGTGTATTTTGTTTCAGCACATGCCCCGCCATCACAGGTGAGCTTGATCCCCCCTGCCGTACCTACATGGTCTGTGTCAGCAGGCGTTTGGGGGATTTTGATGAGCAGGGTTGCCGAATTGGGGTCATCCTGAAGCAGAACATTTCTGCCATATTTGCTGTAGTCCTGGTCAATGCCGACGCCGCTGTCAATCTCGACATTAATCGTGCCCGTTTGTTTGATATCCAGCGTCTCGACATCAAGATAGGCCTCGGCCTTTTCCCTGCCCCCCAGCGCCTTGCCAAAATTCAGCGTGCCGCCATCAATGGTCAGACCGTGGACGTGTATCTTTTCTTCGTTGCCGATGGAGGAAGGGCCGGAGGCGCTGTGCAGAACGTTGGTGACGCTGCCGGATTTCAGAACCAGGGTCGGGCCGTCACCCGTACCATTCGTGTTATCGCCCAGCGCCTGGATATTGGGTTCATAGGCGGGGTTCCCTTTTTGCAGGTTAAACACGCTCTCGTTCAGTTCAACCGTTCCGGCAAAATCCTGCTCGATGGCGCCGGAAATGTTTTTCGAGAAATTGAATTCATTTCCCGCGCCGGTCGTAACCTGCAAGGTTCCGTGCCTGTTTCCGTTGGGCGTAATCCTGTTGTTGAGGGTAAACGCGGCATCGGTATTCAAAACCAGTGTGCCGCCCAGCGTGATGGTGGCGCCGACATTGCTGGCAGGGCTGGTCTCCCCCGCGCCCAGCGCGTTCTGTATGTTGAGCGCGCCGCCAGGCGTCCCTTTGTCGACATTCACCTGCAAGGTTGCCGTGTCATCAATGATGTAGTTGCCGCTAAAGCCACTATTGTCCTTGACCAGCACAATATTGGCGTTGTCCTTCAACGCCACCTTGCCATCGCCTGTCGTGGCGCTCTGCAATTGATTTTGCAAAGGCAGCCCCCCCTGCGCTTCGCCCGGATGTATCCAGGGGGGTGGCGTGAAGACATCCCGCACAAACGCCAGCGTGGCGTCACTGCCAGCAAAGGTAATGCTTCCGGCTGAAGGCGCGCTGCCAAAGCTGGTCGTGCCGCGCAGTTGCAGGGTTGCGCCGGAATTTATGGTGGTGTTGACCGAAAGTTTCCGGTTGTCGCCGCTGACGCTGAAGGTTTTGTCCGCCCCCGTGCCCGTCAGCAGCAGGGTTCCGCCGCCTTTCAGTTCGCCCGCTGAGAAACCGCCGTTGTTTACGGTCAGGTTGCCGTTGTTGAAATCGAGAATCGCGTCAGGCGTGCCGGTCTTTTGATGGGTCACGGGATCGTAATCCGCACCCTTCACCGTCAGTTTTTCGATGGTTTGTGTTTTGCCATTGAGGTCAAGCGTGCCACCGCGCTCAATCGTGAGTCTGGACGTGTGCTGACCTGTGGGCGCCTGCCCCAGCGCGTTGCTTTCGCCCAGAATCAGGGCGCCGGATTTGACCCTTGTCTCCCCCTTGTAGTGGTTGTCGGCGGGGGAAAGCGAAGTGTCGTCGCCGAGGGTGATGGCGCCCGTGCCCGCGTCAATGGCAAGTTCGCCCGTGCCGTTTGGACCTTGATCGGTGATTCTGGCGGTGAGGGTGTTGTCTCCGTAGGGGCGCAGGGTCAGTGTTTTATCGTCAACCAGAGCGATTTCGGCAAGCGTGGAAGTGAGGCTGATGTTGGTCGGGGTATGGGTGATCGACCCCGTGTAAGTGGCTTTTGCGACGGTCTCTCCGCCTTCCTGAATGTCCAGTGTGTTGCCGCCCGCGGGAGGCACGTAGGTGAATGAGCCGCCGCCCGTTTGCGCGCCGACGGCAAGCAGGGTCGTGGTTTGCGCCGCGTTATCCCAACCCAGCAGTTTTGAGCTTGTGTCGGTGTTGTCGAAGCTTAATGTGTCGATTTCCACCGTGTTGGCGGAACCTGCCAAATCAAGGGTATCGACGGTTAGCAGCGTGTCCGCGCCCCCGATGGTGGCATTGGAAAATTTCAACTTGCCGCCATCCAGTTCAAGGGCGTGAATGCTTTTCGCGCTTTTGTTGGCAATGTCAACCGTGCCGCCCGCGTTAACGTGCACCGTGCCTGAGGCGGCATTGACGCCTGATGATCCCGTCATCGCAAAGGTCGTGCCGTTGCCAACCGTGATCAACCCGCCCAGAGCGCCGCCGGATTGCAGTTCGAGCGTACCGGCCTTGATGAGCGTGTCGCCCGTAAAGCCGGAACTGTTTCCTCGCAGGGCGGTTGTCCCGTTGCCGAGGATATTGATGCTGCCGGAGCCTGCAATGATATTGCCATAAGCGCGCGTGCCGTTGAAATTCAACTGACCCGAAGCGCCCAGGGTGATATTGCCTGACGGCGCATTGGCGGGCGCTGTTCCGGCATTGCCGATGGTAAACGTGCCGTCTGTAATCGAAAAACCGGCGCCTCCTGCGGAAAGATTTGAATTGCCCTGAAAGTTCAGCGTGCCGCCGCCATCCACGGTAACGCCGCCATTCAGAGCCAGCGCGCCGCCATCGACGTTGAGAACCGCGCCATGATCAATCGTGGATTTTCCGGTCACGGCAAGCGAACCGCCGGTGACGTTTGCCGCGCTGCCTGCGCCTGTCACATTTAACCCGTTACGGGTGATGTTGTTCGTGCCGCCCGCGAAGTTTGCCTTGCCGCCCCCATTCACCGTAACGCCGTCTGCGATGCTGCTTGTGCCGCCCGCAAGGTTTGCGCTGCCATGCGAAACGACATCCAGACCGCCCTCAATGACGCTGCTGCCGCTGTTGGTGAGCGTGCCGCTGATCCCGCCCGCCGCGCTCCCGCCAACCTTGACGCCCGTAGTGGCGTGAAAGACGCCGCCATCGGCAACATTCAGCGCGCCGGTCTGTGCGCCTGTGGCGCCTCCGCCAATCTCGACGGAAGGGGCAGCGCCATTGACGGCAAGGGATTCGCCCCGATCAACCGTCAAAGCGCCCCAGTCAATGACAAGGCCGTCGTCCGCCACATCTGTGGCGACGCCGCCGCCTCCCGGTAACGTGGTAACGGTGTACGGGCTACCGTCGTTGATGGTGATGACTTGCGACCGGGCAACGCTCGCAAACCCGGCGAGCGCCATTGCCAACGCCAGAACCATCGGCTTCAATCGCCCTCGTACCGCCAGCGCGTCAGTGCGACCAGCCGGAGAAGAAAGACGTTGCCTGCGGTCCAGGCTTCCGAAACCTTTGCGCCGTGACCGACTGATTTCAGAAACCGCAACCCAGGCGCCTAAAATAGCATTCCATGCTAAACGATAAATTTTGTTCATGATTTTCCTGAAAAATTTACAGGCAATGCAAATCTGCATTGCACAGGGGATTGAAAAAACAGTGTGCTTTCACACCGCTGATTCTTTGTTAAACAGATGGATAAACAGACAGAATCGAAAGCCAAAACTATCATGCGCTTATCTTCGATGTATAGCTCCCGAAAACCATTTTTATATCTCCTTACATTTGTTTAACAATATCGCCGCCATAAAACAGATCATGCTCATGAGTTAAATAATCCATTTGCCAGCCTTTATCCCGTAAAATCTCACCAAGATAACAAAAATCATCCGGCCATGACTTATAATTACCTTGATGGTGACATTCATTACCAGCACACTTATGCTTTTAGTAAAACGCTGAAAAAACGTCATGGCGCTCGATAGCGCATCGCTCATAACCCATTGAAAACAACGGACTTAACCCATAAGCTGCTTGATGATCTTTTACTTGCGGTGAAGTTTATCGGATATTAAAGAATCGCCATATTTATGATGTGAGTTTCACGCGCATGGCAGTCGATGATATTTGCGGCGAGAGAGGTATTGGTGAGTGGTTCCGGGGAAAAAATCCCGTGCCACGTAAAATGATCCGGGATGCCGGTGGCACGATTGTTCCAGTCAGGCGCTCAAATGCAGGATTGATCCTGATACAGCAAGTAGCGCAAACATATAGGGTGGCTGCGGGTTTCGACGAAGCGAAGCGACGGCAAAAGCGAAGCGCCTTCCACCATTCGGCTTATGCACGTGATGCACCGCCAAGTGTCAGGCGGCACCTGGCGAACACTCAGGCTGCCTTTGCCAACAACGGCGTGCGTTTGTCCTCCTTGTCGTAATCCGCCAACTTCCCCGCTCTGTGAAAGACCGCCATGCGTCCATCCAGATAACCATGCACCTGTACCTTCGCCTTGACGTCATGACAACTATCTTCAGTCTTCTGTCCCCTGATAAGAGCGAGCAGGTATAATTTCCGGCTTTTCCTCGCTCCCCCTTGACTCATGGAACTTGCCAAAAGTTTTGAACCGGCGGACATTGAAGCCCGCTGGTATCCCGAATGGGAATCCCGTAATTATTTCGCCGCCGGGCTGGATACCGCCAAACCGAAAGACGAATCCTTTTGCATTCTGTTGCCGCCGCCCAACGTGACGGGCACGTTGCACATGGGGCACGGCTTCAATCAAACCCTGATGGACGCCTTGACGCGCTATCACCGGATGCGCGGCGACAACACCCTCTGGCAGCCGGGCACCGACCATGCCGGGATCGCCACGCAGATTGTGGTGGAGCGCCAACTGGACGCGCAAGGTATTTCCCGTCACGACCTGGGGCGCGAAAAATTCCTCGAAAAAGTGTGGGAATGGAAGGAATACTCCGGCGGCAGCATCACCCGTCAAATGCGACGCATGGGCACCAGCCCCGACTGGACGCGCGAACGCTTCACGATGGACGCGGGGCTGAACAAGGTCGTGACCGAAACCTTCGTGCGCCTGTACAAAGAAGGCTTGATTTATCGCGGCAAGCGGCTGGTGAACTGGGACCCGAAACTCAAAACCGCCGTTTCCGACCTCGAAGTGACGCAGGAAGAAGAAGACGGCTTCATGTGGCATATCCGCTATCCGCTTGCCGACGGCAGCGGCAGCCTGACCGTCGCCACCACCCGCCCCGAAACCATGCTGGGCGATACGGCGGTGATGGTGCATCCCGATGACGAACGCTACAAACACCTGATTGGCAAAACCGTCAGGCTACCTTTAAGCCGTGCCGGAGACTTGGCTGTGATTCAAGGGAACGCTGACAACGCAGAGGATTGGCGTGAAATCCCTATCATTGCCGACGCTTATGTGGACATGGCGTTTGGTACGGGCGTGGTGAAGGTTACGCCCGCGCACGATTTTAATGACAACGCTGTGGGAAAGCGGCATAAGTTGAAAGAGATTTCAGTTTTGACGCTGGATGGAAAAATCAAAAGTTCCTCATTCGATGATTTCAGCTTTGGGCATAACGCAAGTGGTCTTTCAGACGATGTTGATGGTGTAGTGGGAGCGCCTACTTATGAACTAATCCCTGAAAAATATCGAGGCTTAGACCGTTTCGATGCCCGCAAAACGATTGTTGCCGACCTTGAAGCCGCCGGACTGCTGGAAAAAGTGGAGAAGCACAAACTGAAAGTGCCGCGTGGCGACCGCACTGGCGTGGTCATCGAACCCATGCTCACCGACCAGTGGTTTGTCGCCATGAGCAAACAGAGTGAGGACGGCAAATCCATCACCGAAAAGGCGCTGGATGTCGTGTCGTCCGGCGAAATCCGCTTCTACCCGGAAAACTGGGTCAATACCTACAACCAGTGGTTGAACAACATTCAGGATTGGTGCATCTCCCGCCAACTGTGGTGGGGGCACCAGATTCCCGCGTGGTACAGTAGCGACGGCGAGATTTTTGTCGCCCATTCAGAAGAAGAGGCGCGCGCCCAAGCCGCCGCCAAAGGTTATACCGGCGCGCTTGCCCGTGATGAAGACGTACTCGACACCTGGTTTTCCTCTGCCCTCTGGCCTTTTTCCACCCTCGACTGGACGGAAGATTCGCAAGAACCCAATCCCGCGCTTGATCTGTATCTGCCCTCGTCGGTGCTGGTGACGGGCTTTGACATCATCTTTTTCTGGGTCGCCCGCATGGTGATGATGACCAAATACATCACCGGAGACATTCCCTTCAAGCATGTTTACGTGCATGGTCTCATCCGCGATGGCGACGGTCAGAAGATGAGCAAATCGAAGGGCAACGTGCTTGATCCCATTGACCTGATTGATGGCATTGACATTGAGGCGCTCGTCAAAAAACGCACCACGGGGCTGATGAACCCCAAGGACGCGCCCAAAATCGAAAAACGCACGCGCAAGGAATTCCCAGATGGCATTCCCGCCTTTGGCACCGATGCGCTGCGCTTCACCTTCGCCTCGCTCGCCTCGCCGGGGCGCGACATCAAATTCGACTTGAACCGCTGCGAAGGCTACCGCAACTTTTGCAACAAACTCTGGAACGCCACCCGCTTCACCCTGATGAATCTGGAAGGGCACGCTTGGGGCGCGGTCACGGCGGAAGAAACCTCGTTTGCCGACCGCTGGATTGTCAGCCGTCTGCAAAAACTCTCGGCGGACATGGCGCAGCACTTCACCGACTACCGCTTCGACCTTGCCGCCCAATCCCTGTATCGCTTCGTCTGGGACGAGTTTTGCGACTGGTATCTGGAAATCGCCAAAGTCGAGATGGCAGGCAGCGCGGATGCAGCCAAAGCAGCGCGTCACACCCTCGCGCACACGCTCGAAGCCGTGCTGCGCTTGGCGCATCCCTTGATTCCCTTCATCACCGAAGAACTCTGGCAGACTGTTGCTCCGATAGCGGGCAACAAAACGCACGACAGCATCATGCTCGCCGCCTACCCGCAGCCCGACGCCCGTCAACTCGACGAAGCCGCCGAGTTGAAGATGGAACGCCTGATGACCTACGTCACCGCCTGTCGCAACCTGCGCGGCGAAATGACCATTTCGCCCTCGCTGCGTACCCCCATGCTCGTCGCCGGAACGCCGGAGCGCCTTAGCGAAATCCGCGAATTCGCCCCCATTCTGCAAGCCCTGGGCAAACTCTCCGAACTCGACTACGCCGCCGAAATCCCCGCAGGCGCCATGGCACCCATCGCCGTCGTCGGCGAAACCCGTCTGATGCTGGTCGTAAAAATCGACGCCGCAGCCGAAACAGAACGCCTCACCAAAGAAATCGAAAAACAACAAAAACAAATCGCGCAGGCAAAAACCAAACTCGACAACCCCCACTTCGCCGACCGCGCCCCGGCAAACGTCGTCGCGCAAGAAAGGGAAAGACTGCAAGCGGCGGAAGCGACGTTGGAGAAATTGACGCAGCAGTTGGAGAAGCATTCAGGCAGGCCATGTGCGTGATTTGCCAGAGGACTTGTCCAAAGCCTTGCTGAAGTATTCCGGTCATGACGTTGATTTGGACGAACCCATTGTTGGCGATGTGGTGATTTGATGCGTTGCCAGGGATGGACGCTCTTGTTCCAAGCCTGCCTGGTTGAACAGTTGCAGAAACTGCAAGCCGCCGCCCTGCGTGCGGAGAAGAATGCCTCGCAAGATTTTGCGGCAAACGCCAACGTCAAGCTGCTATGCGCCTTGATGAAATTGATGCAAGAGGTGGTGCCTGCCGACCCGGCAAAAGATGAATACCGGCAGGGGAACACCTTGGGGCATGACTATCGCCATTGGCGGCGCGTAAAGTTCGGTCAGCGGTTTCGCCTGTTTTTTCGCTACGATTCCAAAAGCAAAATCATCGTGTTTGCGTGGGTCAACGATGAAAACACCTTGCGTGCCGCTGGCAGCAACCCACGCCGCAAACTCCCTCTGTCACCTGACCTCTGATCCCCGATGAACTACACCCTCACCCTTCATTCCCCCGAAACGCACCAGTTTGAAATCACCTGTCGCGTCGATGCGCCCGACCCTGACGGGCAGCGTTTTTCCCTGCCAGTGTGGATTCCCGGCAGTTACATGGTGCGGGAATTTGCCCGTCACATTGTCGACATCCGCGCCGCGACCGTCAGCGGCAAAGCCGTGTCGCTCACCAAGACCGACAAGGCGACCTGGCAAGCCGCGCCCTGCGCTGAACCGCTCATCCTGACCTATCGGGTTTACGCCTGGGATTTGTCGGTGCGCGCCGCCCATTTCGACCGTCAGCACGCCTTTTTCAACGCCAGCAGCGTTTTTTTGTATGCCCACGGGCAGGAAAACCAGCCTTGCCGGATTGATCTGCAACCACCCGAACATGCCGCCGATTGGCAAGTCGCCACCTCATTGCCCGGCGATGGCGCCGCGCCTTTCGGCTTCGGCGCTTACCTTGCCGCCGACTACGCCGAATTGCTCGATCATCCGGTAGAAATGGGGCGTTTTGTCCATCTGGAATTCGACGTGCAGGGCGTGCCGCATCACCTGATGGTCACTGGCTGCGCGGATTTCGACCACGCGCGTGTGCGCCGCGACCTCGCCCGCATCTGTCGCGTGCAGATGGATTTGTTTGGCAAGCCGAAACTGGATGCGCCCTACTACTTTCTGCTCACCGCCGTCGATTCCGGCTACGGCGGTCTGGAACACAAAAACGCCAGCGCCCTGCTCTGCAAGCGCGCCGATTTACCCGCCGTCGGCGCGCGTGAACAAGGCGAACCCGACAGCGGCTATGTGCGTTTTCTTGGTCTGGCCAGTCACGAGTATTTCCATCGCTGGAATGTCAAGCGCATCCGCCCGAAAGCCTTGCTCGCCCCGGATTGGCAAGCCGAAAACTACACGCGGCTACTGTGGTTTTTTGAGGGCGTCACCTCTTATTACGACGACCTCTGCCTGCTGCGCGCCGATTTGATTGATGAAGCCAGTTATCTGGATTTGCTGGCGAAAACCATCAGTCAGGTGCAACAAACGCCGGGACGCCATGTGCAAAGCCTTGCGGAATCCTCATTCGACGCCTGGATCAAGTATTACCGCCCGGACGAAAACACGCCCAATGCCGTCATCAGCTACTACACCAAAGGCGCGCTGACCGCCCTCTGCCTCGACCTCGCCCTGCGCCGCAAGGGGCGCAATCTGGACGATTTTATGCGCGGACTCTGGCGGGATGCTGATAAAGGGGTAGAGGAAACGGAAATTTTCGCCCGTGTCGCAAAGCTGGGCGGAAGCGCCTTGGGGCGCTGGCTGCAAAACGCCGTAGAAGGCACGGACGAGCTACCGCTCGCGCGCCAACTCGCACACTTCGGCGTCAAGCTGATTTGGCAACCCGAAAACCCGCGCCCGTGGTTGGGGGCGCGTCTGAAACACGAAGGCAATAAAACCCGCATCAGCCACATCACCGCCGCTGGCCCCGCCGAACAGGCGGGATTGGCGGCAGGCGATGTTCTGGTCGCCTTGCAGGGGAATGAAGTCACGCCGCAAACGCTGGATGCCCTGCTCGCCCGCCTCGTCGTCGGGCAGGACGTGGAATGCCATTATTTCCGGCATGGGACGCTTGCCAGTACGAAGCTGACGCCCGTTGCGCCACCTGCGGATACGGCACGTTTGAAGGCTGTATCCGGGGCAAAAGCCAAAGAGCGGCGGCAGAGTTGGCTGGGCACGCCGACGGCACCAAAGGCGGGGTTGGTTCCGCGCGAAAAATCTTGAAACCGCCTTTGGTGCCGCCGTTGCAGCCAGCCCAATCGTCGGGTGCAACTTCGCTGACCCAACTGCCGTCAAAAGCGAGGAGCGCAGCAATCCAGGTATCAGATGTCAGGTGACAGTAATCAGGGGCGGCAAAGCCGCCGCAGATTGATGACAAAGCCGCCCCTGTAGGTTGGGTAAGCCGCAGGCGCAACCCGACATTGGCGATTCATCGCGCGCAATCTGCCAGATACCGGGCGGATAACCAGATTGACGGATCAGTGTCGGGTTACGCTACGCTTACCCAACCTACGAGAAACCACGTTTGCCGTCAAAAGCGAGGAGCGTAGCGACGCAGCAATTCAGGTATCAGATGTCAGGTGGCAGTAATCAGGGGCTGCAAAGCCGCCCCCTGTAGGTTGGGTAAGCCGTAGGCGCAACCCGACATTGGCGATTCATCGCGCACAACCTGCCAGATACCGGGCGGATGACCAGATTGACGGATCAGTGTCGGGTTGCGCTACGCTTACCCAACTGCCGTCATTGCGAGGAGCGTAGCGACGCGGCAATCTTTCTGGTCGCCAAGATTGCCGCGTCGCTACGCTCCTCGCAATGACGCGGAGGTTTGGGGTTTGTCATCAGCGCGTCGATTTGTATTCTATTCCCATCTTTTCCAGATTTGTTAAACCCCGCTGCCCGCAATGGCATATAAACAGCGGAACCATTTTAATGACATATTGCATTGGAGTTTTCAAATGTGATTAAAAAATGATTCATGAATATGTTGAAAGAAAGCAGGAAAAATTTTTAATGGCATTGAAATTCAATTAAATCTACAGACAATCGTCTGTTGCTTGTTAAAAAAAATCTGCGAAAATCCGCCGAAGGAATGCTTAAGGAATATAACTTAACTCATGCGTGAGGCCAGTAACGATGCAAGAAACCCGATTTGACACAATAGTTTTCTGCCATTTTCATGCGCTCCCAGACATCCTGGGGCAGATCAATCAAGCGGGTTTGTGGGGTCGGCGTAGCGGGGCGGTTTCCGTAATCGAGGCAACCGAAACACCGCGAAAATTTAACGCAAGTCATTGATTTTAATAGACTTCACATCATGAATATGATATACTGTGCAAACCTGCAAACCTGCAAACCTGCAAACCTGCAAACCTGCAAACCTGCAAACCTGCATTCCGCATTTCGCATTTCGCGCCCATGCCATTGGCGTTCTAGCCGCGCGTTTTTCCTTTTTCCCTTTCCTTGCTGCCCTCAGTTTTGACGGCGGCTGTTTGCGTTTGTCCTTTCCGTTTGTTCTTGTCCCGCAGGAGTCACATCCATGTCGATGAAAGTCAAAAGTAAACTCACCTTGCTCGTTGTCGTCGCCTTGATGGGCATGTTATTCATCAGTGGGCTGGGGATTTATTCCGTGACCGATTCTGACCGGACCATCCAAATTCTCAGCAGTCAGCGTATGCCGAAGATTGTGGGCGTTCTTCAGTTTTCAGAAATGCTCAGCAATCTGCGCCGCTATTCCTATGTCCTGCTTTCCACGCAGACGCTGGATGAAAAAGCGGCGGCGCAAGCGATTCTGGATGATCTGGGCGCGTATCGCGCCGCCATTGCCAACACGGGCACATTACTGGTGGAGATCAAGGCAGACGGCGGCTTTGCGCCCGAGGTCGCGTCCTGTTGGGCGGACATTTTCCGGAAATGGCCGGTATTGTCCGGTTATCTCCAACAGAATGTCGACATGGCTGAACGGGCGCTCAGCCATCCTTCGCCGGAAGCCATGACCGCCCTGTATCGGCATATCGAAGAGACGAACGCGGCACGCCGCCCGCTCTTCGCCGACATTGACCAAAATGTCGGGCAGATTCTCAAAAGAAATCTGGAGTTGAGCGCGCAAACGGTAACAGACGCGGCGGCGCGCTCGAAAAAGCTGGCATACGCGCAATATGCCGTCACTCTCATCATGTTGTCGCTGATGACGGGGATCGGATACGCCATGTTTCGCGCTGTCATTAAACCGCTCGAAGAAGCGCGCAATGTGGTGCAAAAGGTCGCGGCTGATCACGATTTTCAGTTGCGCGTGAATGTGCACAGTAACGATGAGGTCGGCGAGATGCTCACGGACTTCAACCAGATGATGGGCAGTTTGCAGGAAACGCTGCACGACATTCCGCGTCAGGTCGACGAGGCGTCTGAGGAACCCGGTAGCGCGGAGGAAAAAACCCCAAGCCAGGCGCCGGACGACACATCCCGGCAAAGCAGCAGTCTGGCGCATCTGATCCACGAAGTCGCCGAGCAGGTCAATCTGCTCAGAACACAGAACGACACAAGGTAAAGATCGAGTCTTCGAGTTTTTTTATTTTTTTACAAAATCACAGGAGCACGTCATGAAAGTCAAAAGCAAACTCATTTTTCTCGTTGTTGCCGCCTTGCTCGGCATGTTATCCATCGGCGGGCTGGGGGTTTATTCCGCCAACGATTCTGACAAGACCACCCAAATCATCTACAACCAGCGTATGCCGAAGATTGTGGGCGGGCTTCAATTTCTGGAAATGCTCAGCGATCTGCGCAGGCATTCCTTTGTCCTGCTTTCCACACAGGGGCTGGATGAAAAAGCGGCGGTGCAATCCATTTTGGACGATCTGGGAGAGTATCGCGCCTCCATTGCCGAAACCGACAAATTTCTGGCGGAAATCAAGGCGGCGGGTGGCTTTTTGCCCGGAGTCGAGTCCTCCTGGAATGACATTTTCCAGAAATGGCCGACCTTGTCCGGTTATCTCCAGCAGAATGTCGAAACGGCTGAACGGGCAGCCCGCAATCCTTCGCCGGAAGCCA
>BNUD01000012.1 GCA_025997095.1 Betaproteobacteria bacterium
CTACGTCGACATGTGAACCTGTGTTGTGGCGCAGGGTGCTGTAGCCGATGGCGGCGAAGCCGTGTTTGTCGGATGATTGAACCGTTTGCAGGGCGGAATGGATGCCGCGCTCCGCCGCAAAATCCTGCGCCTGATTCAGAAATGCCGTGCCGCTCAAAAAGCCTTCGGCTAAGGCCTTGGTTTGCGGGTTGAGGTTTATGCCGGGGTTTGTGGGCGGCGTTACGGGCGGGTTCGGATCAGTCGGCGGGTTCGGGTCGACGGGTGGGGTCACGGGCGGGTTGGGGTCGACGGGCGGATTGGGGTCAATCGGCGGGGTGCCGCCTGCTACGGTTGCCAGTAGTTGTTTGCCGTTGGTGGTCAGGTTGAAGTCGTAGAGCAGGCTTACGCCTTGCATTCCTGTACCGTGGGCGATGTTGTTGGCGGGATTACCCGTCAGACTGTTGGCGTTGATGAGGGTGACCGTATCACCCGCTGTCAGGGGGGAACTGCTGCCGAGGATGCCGACGTTTACTGTGCTGCCCGTGATGTTGGCGGTGCCGCCGACATTTAACAGGCTGTAGCCGTTTGTGGCGATGGTGGGCAGGTAGAAATTCAGCAGGCTGCCGATGGCGGAGAGGTTTCCGGTGATGGCTGCGCCTTGGTAGGCGTTTAACCGGGCTGCGTTTGCCAGTGTCAGGTTTTTGCCGACGCGGTTGTACAGATTGAACGTCGCGGGGCTGGCGATGCTGACATTGGTATTGGGCAACGCGCCAGAGAGGGCGAGGGTGAGGGAACCGGCGTTAATGATGGTGTTGCCGCTGTAGGTGTTGTTGCCTGTCAGGATCAGATTGCCGTTGCCGGTTTTGGTCAGCGTACCCGTGCCGGAAAGGTTGCCGCTCACCCTGTAATCGTGACCTTGGGTGTTGGTGAAGGTTGTTGCCGCTGGAGCGACGCCAGGGGTGACGATATTGACCTGCCCGAATCCGGTATCGGTGAAGGTGACGGTATCGCCGTTGATGAAGGTGGATTCCGGTGTCCAGTTTTCTGAAGTCAGGATGTTCCAGTTGCGGTTGGTCGCGCCCGTCCATTCGAGGTCGGCGGGGGTGGTGCGGTCGGGGGGCGTCGTGGGTGTGGGCGGGGTGACGGTGGGGACTGGCAGCGTCCCTAACCCGCCTGTCAGCGTCGCCACGAGGTCGTTGCCGCTTTGGGTGACATCGAAATTGGCGGAAAAGGTCGAGCCTACCGTGAGTGTGGCTTTGTTGTCTGGATTGCTGATGTTGCCAATGATACCTGTGCTTGTTGCGATGAGCTTGATGCTTTCTGTTTGGCGCAAGGCGGTCAGGCTGATCGCGCTGCCGTCGAAGGCGAGGGTGATATTGCTGCTGGTGATGTCGGCGATCTCCGTGACATTCAACAGGGTTTCATCCTTGCCGATATTGCCGGGCAGGAAGAAATTCAGATTGCTGCCGCTCGCGTTCAGGATGGCGGCATAGGTGGCTTTTCCGTGGATGTTGTAGGTTTCAAAGCGGGTGTCGGCTCCGTATCCGGTGAGGGAAAAGGTATGCCCGTCGCCCAGTTCGAGGGTGTTGAAGCGCACGCCAGTGTTGGTGG
Source organism: Betaproteobacteria bacterium (assembly GCA_025997095.1). Lineage (GTDB taxonomy): Bacteria > Pseudomonadota > Gammaproteobacteria > Burkholderiales > Rhodocyclaceae > Azovibrio. Next base: position 1,591 of record BNUD01000012.1, read on the forward strand.
CGGTGTCCCAGGCGAGGGTGTCATTTTGATGAACGTTCAGGTCGTTGCTGCGGGCATCGAGGGTGTCGATGTCGGCAGTCAGGGTATAGGCGGGGGATTGACGACGCAATTCCAGAGTGCTGACGCCGCTCAACACGCCGCCTACAATCAGGCTCACGTCGCCCTGGTAAGTATTCACCTCGTAGGTCGTGCCCGGAGGCGTCCAGTCGCCGGGGGCGTTGACGCTGTTGTGGGTGAAATTGAGGCTGCCGCCACCATTGGAAAGGTTGTAGCCGTAGGTCGCGCCGCTCGTCGCGGTGTCGTCGTAGGTGTAGCTGCCGAGAGCGGTGGTGGGCGATCCGGTGGTGTTATTCATCAAGGTGCCGGAATAGCCCAGAGGCAGAGCGGGTTGTCCGATGATGTTGATGGCGCTGTCGGTAATCGTGGCGGTTCCGGTAACGTCAAGCATGGTTTCGTTCGCCGTGGGCAGGGAGAAATTCAGCGTGCTATTGGTGGCGTTGAGGTCGCCGTCGATGGCGTTGTCTTTTCCATGCACATTCAGGCTGGAAGGTTTGAAAGCGGTCGCGTTGCTGGCGTCTAAAACGCTGCCGTTTGCCAGTGACCAGACCTGATCGAAGGTTTTGCTGGCTTCGAGGGCGATGCTGCTGTTGTCCAGACCGAAGGCGGAATTGCTGGTCAGGGTGAGGTTTTCGACGGCGCCGTTATTCATGTCGAAGGTGAAATCTACCGCTTCGCTGGCGAAGTCGCTGTGCAGGTAATCATCGGCTTCTTCGCTGAAGATGTGCAGTTCGTGACCGGAACCGTCGCTCGCGGGTTTGGCGTTGAAGCTGCCGTTTGGGGAAGTTCCGGTATTGGCATATTTGGCGTAGGTATCAGCCGTGCCGTTGTACAGAAAGCCGGAAACGAGCTTTTCGGCGCTGGAGGCACCGGGCGCTGAGGTTACGGGCGTGACGGAATAATTAAAATCCAGCGCGTTGGAAGTCAGCGTGAGTTCCGGGGTGGAAATAGTTTTGTCCAAAAATGTAAATTTTCGCGCCGCCGTTGGTGTTGCCAGCGGCTTGTAATCGCCACCTGCGGTGGCGGCAGATTTGCCGGCGCTTGCGTCGGTTGATTCAGATGTGAAGAGGACAGATTTCAGATCTAAATTGAAAGCGGGGCGGACAACGAACACCGCATCGTTCACGTAGCTGCCGTCGATGCCGCCGCCGTAAGAGTGCCCGGCAAGGGCGCCGTCATCGTCGCTGTCCGGCGAGCGCAGCCACCACGAAGACGGGTAACTTCTAACCGTAGCGCCATTGGTATTAACACTGGGATCACTGGAAGAAGCTATCGCCTCCCATTCCGGCAAGGACAGCGCCCAGTACAACTGCTTTTCCGCCTTCGCTCCCGTCATGCCGTCTTTTGCCAACAGCTCATCAAAACTAGAAATAGAAGCCGTCGATAGCGGCTGTAAATCCCGCGCATTAATCACTTTCCGCTCTCTGCTGCCGACACCCGGCGCTGCCCCCTCCATCTGATTTTGCAAGTGGCTGCCATTGTATTCGCTACGGTTAACGATGCAGGTTCCATAATTGCTGCCAACGCATGTGCCGCCACTGCCACTGCCGGGACGGAATGCCACATTGCTCCCCGAAGCAAAATCATTTGTGATGGAGAGCAGCGTTACGCTCTTCTCCGGCTGCTTTGCATCGCCGTAAGCCCCGCTGTTAATGGCAGTACCACTATCAATCTCGTTCTTGTAAATATCCTTGTCCTTGTTCCCAATCACCACCCATTCGTGTCCGCCAAAGTTGATTTGCGTGGTGTTCACCGTGGTATCGGGAACCGCAGGAGCCGGAGAAGTCCCAAGGTCACGCCATTGCGATTGCGCCACGGCGGGCAAGGGGAAAATGGCGAGTAGGGCGAGATATAAAGGTAGGGCGGTTTCTCCGAAACCGCCGGATGTTACGTCCGGCGCGTTCGGAGAACGCGCCCTACCTAACTTGCTTGCTTGCTTGCTTGCTTGCTTGCTTGCTTGCTTGCTTGCTTGCTTGCTTGCTTGCTTGCTTGCTTGCTTGCTTGCTTGCTTGCTTGCTTGCTTGCTTGCTTGCTTGCTTGCTTGCTTGCAAAAATTGTTGCGGCGGTTTTGGAAAAGTCAAGGGAATTTGTGGGGTTTTGCATGATTATTTTTCCTTCGTAGCATAATGTTTTGACAGGATCAACATCCTGATTTAATCACTGGCTGTACGTACTTTTATGACAAAAGAACGATGTGAATGAACGATTCATCCACAACAAAATTAGTATAAATTGATTTAACAGTCAACTATTTTCAATTAAATTATTTAGACATAATTAGATTTTCATAATTTATTCCATGGAACAAGGATGACGGCCTTGCAATCGCAATGCAGTCGTCAGGGATCAGGTGACAGAGGTCAGGTATCAGTACCTTCGGCGGCTTTGCCGCCCATGATGACTGTTATCTGACTTCTGATGCCTGATGCCGGGCACGGCACACCGGGGCACGGCACGCCGTGCCCCTACGGGGGGTGTGGGCGGATCGCATGTACGGGCACGGCGTGCCGTGCCCTCGGCGTATCGTGCCCTATGGCGGCAAAAAACTTTTTGCATGAAACCGACAAACCACACCCCCCTGGGAGCGCCAGCGGCACCAAAGGCGGTTTTAAGATTTTTCGCGCGGAACCAACCCCGCCTTTGGTGCCGCCGGCGCTCCCAGGTAGACGGCGATGCTCCCAGGTGGACGGCGACACCCAGCGGCGTCAAAAGCGAGGCGCGCAGCGACGCGGCAATCTTGGTGACCAAGGAGATTGCCGCGTCGCTACGCGCCTCGCAATGACGAAGTGGGGGGAGCAGGATGCTCCCCCCACTTTACTGTCACCTGACCTCTGATGCCTGATCCCTGATGTCGGGCACGGTGCGCCATTCCCTATGGTGGCAAGATATTTGCGTAGGGGGCAGTTCACATGTTCCAACGCCGTTTCGTGCTGAACCGCCAACGGGCGACCACAGGGTGCCCTTGCGAAACAATTTGTACCGCTTTGTCAGCGACCTGACGGGAGCAGGATGCTCCCGTTGCTTTTTCAAAATTCCAGCGGATCAACCTCAATATGCCAGCGCAGTTTGTTTTTGCGCGGCAGCGTCGCCAGTGTTTCCCGCCAGACGGGAAGAAAGTCTTGCAGTTGCGGGCGGGAAGGGGATTCGAGCAGGAGTTGGGCGCGTTCCTGATTCATCAGGCGAAAGAGGCGCATGGGGATGGGGTCGTAGAGGGTGATGTCGGGGTAGTCTTCTACGCAGGGCAGGTTTGCCGCCTGATGCAGGAAGGCGAGCGCGGTTTCCATATGGGCGGCTTCGGCGCGCAGGATGGCTTGGTAGGCGTAGGGGGGAAAGCCCGCCTGACGGCGTTCGTTCAGCAGGGTTTCTGCGTAGCCGGGGTAATCGTGGGTGGTGATGGCGCGGTAGAGCGGGTGTTCGGGGTATTCGCTTTGCAGGATGACTTCGCCGGGCAGGTCGGCGCGTCCGGCGCGACCGGAAACCTGCATGAGCTGGGCGAAGAGGCGTTCCGGCGCGCGCCAGTCGGCGGCGAACAGGGCGGCGTCGGCGCCAACCACGCCGACCAGGGTCAGGCGGGGGAAGTCGTGACCCTTGGCGAGCATCTGGGTGCCGACCAGAATATCGGCTGCGCCTGCCTGAATCTTTGCGAGCAAGGCTTCCCATTGTGTGCGGCTTTTGGCGGAATCGCGGTCTACGCGCAGGATGCGGGCAGTAGGGAAAACTCCGGTAAGCATGGATTCCAGCCGTTGCGTACCGCGACCGAAGGGCAGAATATCCTGATTGCCGCAGGTGGGGCAGGCGCGGGGGATGGGGGTTTCCAGCCCGCAGTGGTGGCAGCGCAGACGTTGGTCGGCAAGGTGCACCACCCGATTGGCGGCGCAGCGCGGGCAGCGGGAAATCCAGCCGCAGGCGGGGCAGGCGAGCACCGGCGCATAGCCGCGCCGATTGAGAAAGACAAGGCTTTGTTCTTTGGCGGCGAGGCGCAGCCGTAACGCTTCGATGAGTTGCGGGCTGAGTCCGTCCGAGAGTTTTACGCGGCGGGTGTCGAGGATGCGGATGGCGGGGAGCTTTGCGCCGCTGACGGCGCGTTCTTGCAACGTGAGCAGGGTGTAGCGACCATGCCCGGCGTGCGCCCAGCTTTCCAGACTGGGGGTGGCGGAACCCAGCACGATGGGCAGTTTGGCGAGGCGGGCGCGGAATACGGCGAGATCGCGGGCGGAGTAGCGCATTCCGTCTTGCTGTTTGTAGGAAGCGTCGTGTTCTTCGTCGACGATGATGAGTCCCAAATCGGGCAGGGGGGTGAAGACGGACAGGCGCGTGCCGACCACGATGCGCGCTTCGCCCTGAAACGCGGCGCGCCACGCGCGTTCGCGGGCGGCTTCGCCCAAGTCGCTGTGCAGCATGACAATGGGCGCATTCGGAAAACGCGCCATCAGGCGGGTTTCGAGTTGTGGCGTGAGATTGATTTCTGGCGCGAGTAGCAACGTCTGTTTACCTTTGGCAAGCGTCGCTGCGATGAGGCGCAAATAGACTTCGGTCTTGCCGCTGCCGGTCACGCCGTAGAGCAGAAAGGGCGCGTAATCCTGACGGCTTTTGACCGCTTGCACGGCGGCTTCCTGTTCGGCGTTCAGTTCGGGCAGGGGCGCGGCGGTTTTTACCGGTTTGCCCGCCTTCGGTTTGCGCGCGCGGCGTTGCGCCGGATGCGTCTTTTTCAGCCCCGGCGGGAGCGCCTGCAAAATGACTTCGCCCAGCGGGGCCTGGTAATACTGGCTGGCGAATTCGCAGAGCCGGAAAAAATCCGGCGTCAGGGGCGGGAGGTCATCGTCCAGCAATGCCGCCGTTTTCAGTTGTTCGGGCGGCAGTTCGCTCTTTTTTGCCAACTCGACGATCACGCCGATTTTTTCCCGATTGCCGAAAGGCGCTTTGACGCGCAGCCCTACTTGCAGGCGCGGGCTGTCCTCGACCAGGTAATCGAACAGCCGATAGAGCGGTACATCCAGTGCCAAACGCGCGATGGTCATGGGATTTTTTGGAATGCTCCAGTTAGCGCGGTTTGTTGCGAAAATTTCTTGAAAAGCGCGCTAAGCTGCTCATCAGCAAAGGGATTTTTCGCTTGTCCCCAAAAGTTGTGGATAACTTTGTGGATAAGGGCTGCAAGAAAACGCCAATCGCTTTGCCCGTATGGGAAGGCGTCACCTTGCCTGAAAATTGAGCGAATCAAAAAATCGTTAAAAATCATATGGATAATGTATTTCAAAAACTGTCAACCGCCTATCATTGACTTCGCTGGCATTGTTGCTGCAAGAACAATTCTTCTGTGCATAAAGCGACCTGATTTTGTTGGGGGCGAGGCAAATTCCGGGCAAAAACCGGCTCAAAAATGAAAATTGTGTACGGTTTCCACCAGCGCCTCAACGTGTTCGGGCGGGGTGAATTGCGAGATGCCGTGACCGAGATTGAAGACGTGTCCGGTATTGCCCGCGCCAAATGCCGTCAGCACTTTTTTCGCTTCGGCAACAATGATCTCCGGCGGGGCGAACAGCACATTGGGGTCGAGATTGCCTTGTAACGCTACCCTGTCGCCCACCCGACGGCGGGCGTCGGCGATATTCACTGTCCAGTCAAGACCGACGCCATCGCAGCCGCTGGCGGCGATTTTTTCCAGCCACAAGCCGCCGCCCTTGGTGAAGATAATGGAGGGGATTTTTTCGCCTTCCCAGGTCTTCTTCAGTCCGGCGACAATTTTTTGCAGGTAGGCGAGCGAAAATTCCGCGTAGGCGGCATCGGAGAGCGAACCGCCCCAGGTGTCGAACAGCATCACCGCCTGCGCGCCGCATTCGATCTGGGCGTTCAGGTAGGCGATGACGGCATCGCTGGTCACCTCAAGAATGCGATGCAGCAGGTCGGGGCGGGCGTAGAGCATGGTCTTGATGTGGCGAAAATCCTTCGAGCCGCCGCCTTCGACCATGTAACAGGCGAGGGTGTAGGGGCTGCCGGAAAAACCGATCAGCGGCACGCGGTTGTCCAGCGCCTTTCTGATGGTGCGCACGGCATCCATGACATAGCCGAGATGGTCATAAGGGTCGGGCGCGGTCAGGTCGTTAATCGCCCATTCCTCGCGCAAAGGACGCTCGAAACGCGGCCCTTCGCCGGTTTCAAAATACAGCCCCAGCCCCATTGCGTCGGGCACGGTGAGAATGTCGGAAAAGAGAATCGCGGCGTCCAGGTCGTAACGCGCCAGCGGTTGCAGGGTGACTTCGCAGGCAAGGTCAGCCGATTTGCACAGCGAGAGAAAGTCGCCCGCGCGTTTGCGCGTTTCGCAGTATTCGGGCAGATAACGACCCGCTTGGCGCATCAGCCAGATGGGGGTGCGGTCAACGGGTTTTTTCAACAGGGCGCGCAGGAAGTTGTCGTTCATTTCAGTTTTCAGGAATCAGGAATCAGGGATCAAAAGCGGCGGGCGGAGTAACAGGGTTCAGGATTGGATGTCGGTTCGGGGTTGATTCCTGACATCTGATACCTGACTCCTGATCCAGTCCCGCCAAAGGTGGAACAATTCCGGGTCGCGGGCGGCGATGACGGAGCGTTTCCACGGGGGGGTTGCGCCGAAATCGTCTTCTTCAAAGGTGGCGACGCAGCCGCCCATTTCTTCGGTCATCAGCCAACCGGCGGCGTAATCCCAGAGGCGTTCGCCGCCGTGGGTGATGGCATCCAGCCTGCCTGCGGCAAGATAGCACCAGTCGAGAACGGATGAGCCGAAATTGCGCTGCGAATAAATCGGGGCTTCGTGCACGATACGCAGCGCCAGATGCGGCGGCAGACGTTTGAAGTCGATGCTGGCAACGGCGTCGGCAAGGTCTTTTTTCGGCGCCTCCGCCGGAGCGTGCAGACGCTGACCATTCAGCCAGACGCCGCCGCCTTTCACGGCGGAAAACATTTCCTGCGCGATGGGGAGATAAGAAACGCCCAACACCGGACGAGCGTGCCGAATCAGCGCGACGGAAACGGCAAATTGCGGCAAGCCGACAAGAAAATTGGTGCTGCCGTCGATGGGATCCATCACCCAGAAGCCATCCTTGTCGCCCTGTTCCCACGCCGCCCGCTGGATTTCCGCTGGCATTTCCTCGCCAATCATGGGCAAATCGACAAGCCCCGCGAGGGCGGCAATCAAACTTTCCTGCGCGGCGATGTCGGCGGCGGAAAAGGCGGAACCATCCGCCTTCAATTCTCCAATCACATTCAAAAAGCGCGGCATGATTTCGCGTTCCGCAGTAATTTGCAGCACGCGCTCGACAGCAAGGCGAAGTTGTTGAAGGTCGGGCATTTCAGGTATCAGGTGTCAGAGGTCAGGTTTCAGATTGCGGCTTTGCCGCCGCGCGTTGCAGGCTCATAATAGCATCCGATGAGCCACCCCAGATTTTTCTGTGCCTTGCCGCTTGCTGACGGCATCGCCATTGACCTGCCCGATTCCGTCGCCCGCCACGCGGCGCAAGTCTTGCGCATGCCGCAGGGGTCAGAGATGATTTTGTTTGACGGCGAAGGCGGCGAATATCCGGCGCGGCTGGACATTGTCGGCAAGGCAAAAGCACGCGCCCAACTGGGGCACCGCCGCGACATCGAGCGCGAATCGCCCCTTTCCATCACCCTGGCGCAAGCCATGCAGACGGCGGATAAAATGGATTTCACCCTGCAAAAAGCGGTGGAACTGGGCGTCGCCGCCTTTCAACCGCTTGCCAGCCGCCGCAGCGTGACGCGCCTTACGGGGGAACGCCTGCAAAAACGCGAAAGCCATTGGCAGGGCGTTGCCGTTGCCGCTTGCGAACAATGCGGTCGCAACCGTCTGCCGACGCTGTTGCCTTACGCGAATCTGGCAGACTGGCTGGCAGGGCAAGAGGGCAGCGCGGGCTTGAAACTCATGCTGGCACCGGAAGGCGCGACCACGTTCGCCGCGCTCGCCGCCGCAGGAAAACCCGGCTGCGAAAAAAAGATCACCCTTTTAATCGGCGCGGAAGGCGGGCTGGACGCAACAGAAATCGCTGCCGCAACACGCGCCGGATTCATTTCCCTCCGGCTTGGGGCTAGAATCCTGCGCACGGAAACCGCAGGCGTGGCGGCATTGGCGGTCATTCAGAATTTGTGGGGCGATTTTTAACCATATCAAGGGGTAAAAGCATGTTTGAAGCGGCAGAACTGGGGCATGTCATTGACAAGCAAACCTTCAAGGAGGAAGTCGCCATCCTGCGCGAAGCCTTGCAGCAGGCGCAAATCGAATTGCGCGAAAAATCCACCTTCCCCGTCGTGATCCTGATCAGCGGCGTCGACGGCGCGGGCAAGAGCGAAACCATCCACGACCTCTATGAATGGATGGACGCCCGCTATCTCACCACGCAGGCGTTTTCCGCGCCCAGCGACGAAGAATCCGAACGCCCCTTCATGTGGCGTTATTGGCGTGCCCTGCCGCCGAAGGGCGTGATCCACGTCTTCGCCGGCTCATGGTATTCGCTGCCCATCGCCCGCCGCATTGCCGGCGAAATCGACCAGGCGTTTTTCGACCAGCGCATCGACCAGTTCAACCGCTTTGAAGCCATGTTGGTGAACGAAGGCGCGCTGGTGCTGAAATTCTGGTTCCACCTCTCGCGCGACGGGCAGAAAAAACGCCTGAAAGCCCTGGAAAAAGACCCGCGTACCGCCTGGCGGGTGACGCAGGAGAGCTGGGATCGCCTGAAAACCTACGACCAGTTGCAAGAGGTCGCCTCGCACCTCCTGCGGATGACCAACACGCCCTGGGCGCCGTGGATTGTGGTTGAGGGCACCGACGACCGCTACCGCTCGCTCACCGTCGGCAAAATCCTGCTGGATGCCCTGCAACGGCGTTTGTCGGAAGTGCAAGAACCGCATTATCCGGTCGCGCCGCCGATTACCCGCAAAATCGGCACCCTGGATGTCCTCACCGCGCTTGACCTGACGCAAAAACTGGCGAAGCCGGACTATCAGGCACGTCTGGCGCGCGCGCAAGGCAGACTCGCGGAACTGGCGCGCGTGCCGGAATTCAGGAATCATTCGCTGGTGCTGGCGTTTGAAGGTCAGGACGCGGCAGGCAAGGGCGGCAGCATCCGCCGTCTGGTCGCCGCCTTGGACCCGCGCCAGTATCAGATCGTCCCCGTCGCCGCCCCGACCGAAGAAGAACGCGCCCAACCCTATATGTGGCGTTTCTGGCGCAACATCCCCAGAAAAGGGCGCACCACCATTTTCGACCGCACCTGGTATGGGCGCGTGCTGGTCGAGCGCGTGGAAGGCTTCTGTTCAGAAGCCGACTGGCTGCGCGCCTACGCCGAAATCAACGATTTTGAGCACGAACTGGTCGCCGATGGCGTCATCATCGTCAAATTCTGGCTGCAAATCAGTCAGGAAGAGCAGTTGCGCCGCTTCAAGGAGCGCGAGCAAATCGCCTTCAAACGCTACAAAATCACCGAAGAAGACTGGCGCAACCGCGAAAAATGGGACGCCTACCACCACGCCGTCTGCGACATGGTAGAACGCACCAGCACCGGCGCAGCCCCGTGGACACTGGTAGAAGCCGAAGACAAGAATTTTGCGCGTGTCAAAGTGCTGGAAACGGTGTGCGACCGCCTGGAAGCCGCGTTTTATGGCACGGCAAGCGCCGCGAAAGCGGGCAAAGGCGGCAAGGCGGCGAAAGAGCCTGATGTGAAAATCGTGGCGATCAAAGATACAGCGGAGAGCAAGGAGCCGAAAACCGATGCCGCCGAACCCGCCGCCAAAGCGTCGGCAAAGCCTGCGGCAAAAGTCATCAGCAAAAAACCTGCCGCGAAACCCGCAGACAAAGTGAAAAAACCGTAAGGCGGCAGCGGGTTTCGACAGCGGCGACGGCAAAAGCGACGCGCCTTCCACCCCATACAAATCACGGACAAACCACCATGAGTGAACAAGCAGACGCGCCGCAGGACGAAGAAGCGGAACAAGCCGTAGACCTGGCCGCCTTCGTCGACTGGTTTCGGCGGGTGACGCCCTACATCAACGCCTTTCGCGGCAAAACCTTCGTGCTCGCCTTCGGCGGTAAAGCCATCGCCGGCCCGCTCGCCAAGACCTTTGCCTACGACGTTAACCTGCTCGCCAGTCTGGGCATTCGCCTCGTGCTGGTGCACGGCGCGCGTCCGCAGATTGAAGAGGAACTGCGTGAGAAGGGCATCGAATCCCGCTACCATCGGGGCTATCGCATCACCGACGCCGACACCCTGGATTGCGTGCTCGACGCCGTGGGCAGCGTCTATCTCGAAATCGAGGCGCTGCTCTCGCAAGGCTTGCCCAACACGCCGATGGCAGGCAGCCAGATTCGCGTCATCGGCGGCAATTTCATTACCGCGCGTCCGCTGGGTGTGTTGGACGGCATCGACCTGCAATACAGCGGCGCGGTACGCAAGGTCGATGTTGAGGGCTTAAAGGCGCAACTCGCATTGGGCAACATCGTGCTGCTCTCCTGTCAGGGCAGTTCACCCACCGGAGAGATTTTCAATCTGCGGATGGAAGAAGTCGCCGAAACCGTCGCCGTTGCCCTCAAAGCCGACAAACTGGTGTACCTCACCGACACGCAAGGCGTCTGCGACCGGGAGGGCGCGCTCCTTGACGAACTCACCGCCGATGCCGCCGCCGAACTGCAAAACGCCGACTGGCTCTCCCCCGACATCCGCCGCTGCCTGCCCTCCGTTGTGCGCGCCAGTCGGCAAGGGGTTGGCAGGGCGCACGTCGTCGGCTACGCGCAAGACGGCGCGCTGTTGCAGGAATTTTTCTCGCGTGAGGGGATCGGCACCGTCGTTTCAAGAGAATCTCTGGAGCGCATCCGCGAAGCGAGAGCCGACGACATCGGCGCGCTCATCGCCCTGATTGAACCTCTGGAAGAAGACGGCACGCTCGTGCATCGTCCGCGCGAAGTGCTGGAACGCGAAATCGACAAATTTTCCATCATCCTGCACGACAACATGGCGGTCGGCTGCGCCGCGCTCTACGATTACGGCGAAGGCGTCGCCGAACTCGCCTGCCTCGCCGTGCACCCCGCCCAACGCGGCTGGGGCTATGGTGAGCAACTGGTCGAGCGCGTCCAGTCCCGCGCCCGCGCCATCGGCATCAAACGCCTGTTCGTCCTCACCACCCGCACCGTGCACTGGTTCATCGAACGCGGTTTCAAGCTCGAAGAGGTCGACCAGTTGCCGCCGCAAAAACGCCAGATGTACAACCTGCAACGCCGCTCCAAGGTGCTGGTGAAGTCGCTATAATCCGCCATTCCCCATTTTTGACAGAGCACATGCCATGAGCAGAACCGTAAATTGCATCAAACTCGGACGCGAAGCCGAAGGACTGGACTTTCCCCCGCTACCCGGCGAACTGGGCAAAAAACTGTTCGCGCAGGTCTCCAAAGAAGCCTGGCAGCAATGGATCCGCCTGCAAACCATGATCATCAACGAAAACCGCCTGAACATGGCAGACCCGGCGCACCGCAAATATCTGCAAGAGCAGGTCACCAACCACTTTTTCGGGGAAGGCGCAACGCAGGTTTCAGGCTACGTGCCGCCGAAAGATTGAGGGCGCGAGGGTTTCCGTAGGGACGCGCATATAGCGTCCGCAGGTGATTGACGGGAAGGATGCGCCCGCCAGACGGATGACAAACCCCAAACCCCAAACCCCAAGCCCCAAACCCACACGTCATTGCGAGGAGCGTAGCGACGCGGCAATCTTGGCGACCAGAGAGATTGCCACGTCGCTACGCTCCTCGCAATGACGGCAAGTGATCCCTCAATCTGGTCATCCGCCCGGTATCTGGCAGGTTGTGCGCGATGAATCGCCAATGTCGGGTTGCGCCTACGGCTTACCCAACCTACAGGCTGGGAGCGCCGGCGTCCCCGGGAGCAGGATGCTCCCGCTACCTTTTCACTGCCCTTCATCACAATTGATTCTGCCCGTCTTGCGTGGTGCGGGCGGGATGATTCTGGTGTTGCCTGCGAGGATGTCGTAGCGGGGGTTTTGGGGAGGGACGAGTTGCACGCTGTTGGCAAGCACGGCGTCGAACAGGGCAATGGACGTGGCGGGGCACCCTGTGGAAAAACTGCTGGTGTTCTCCCATTTTCCTGGGCGGGTTTCCTGCCAGACTTCGGCATCTTTGGTGTGATCTTTGGCAAGCAGGATATAGTTTTCCGCGCCATTTTTTTCAAATTGGACTTTCCAGATCATGCAGGCAGGTTGTGTGTCCGGTTTGTCGTTCTGCGACGCCGTGCGGCAAATTTCGGGCACTCTGTAACGAAATTCGGCAATCGCCTCAATCAGCCCGGATGGCGCTGCTTCTGCGCCGGGGAATACTTTGAGCGCGTGTAATTTCTCCTCGAAAGATTTATCCAGAAGTTTATTCCGAAGTTCATGGCGGCTTGCCCCTGTGAGCGCCAGTGCTGCATATTCCGCGATGCGGTCATCGTTTCGCGCCGCCAGGTCGCGTAACGCGCGCGTTCCGTAAATACCGCCTTCCTCTGCGAGAAATTTAAGGATATTTCCAGTGTTTTCTGCCAATGTTTCGCCTATGGTTTCCTCGCTTGCTTCGTCTTGGGCGAACGCTGTTTCCAGGCGGTGCAGTTGGCTCTGAACGCTGAACCGGCGCGGGTCGAGGATGCCGCCTTGCGCCAGCAGTACCCCCGCGACCAGTAGAAGCGTTGCGGCAAGGTGGGTTCTGGAAATCAGTTGGTTGCCATTTTTTTCGCGCTGCCGCAGCCAGAGCGCAAACAGCGAATGCGCGCTGTAGCCCAAAACGAAAATGGCGACGATGAAGGCGGTGAATAACTCCCAGATGCGCTCCGGCGTGAGTCCATGTTCGAGAATGCTAATGCCAAACCCATAGAATACGACGATGAGCATGGAGAGCGCGGCGAGCCAGCAGAGCGCGCTCAGGATACGCAGCCATTTTCCGCCCCGTTCTTCCGTACCGCAGCGCGTATGCAGGTTGAAGAAAAAAATCAGGAATATCACAAACCCGAGCAGGATGGTCGCTGCCCTGTGCGGTTCCAGAAACATTTTGAGTTCCAGAAGCCAGATTGCCACAATGTTCAGAAGCCAGCCTGTTGCAAACAGGATGCCGATGACGGCGATTACCGGATAAATCCAGCCGCAAAGCCGCATGAAGCGGGTGAGTATCACATCCATGATCGAATCGTCGCGGCGGGAACGCGCGGCGGTAAGGGCGAAAACAACGCTGATGACGATGACGTTAACGTGGTTCATGCCGAACAGATTGGCGAGCAGTTGGTTCAGCCAGTCTGCGCTGATGAGGTTGAATAACCCGATTGAGACGATAGTCACCATCCAGCACAACCACGACACAAACCCTGCCTGCGCCAGCGTGCCCAAGGTTTGCAAGGCGGCGGCAACCCAGCGCGGGTAGCGTTCTTGCCATGTTGCGGCGCTGACGGAAACGGCGGGAATTCCCACAAAAATCGCAAGCGCCAGCATAAAACTCAACTTGATGCCGCGCTCGAACAGTTCTTTACCCGAATCGCCGATCGTCATGCCCTGATAAATGCCGATGGCAATGAGCAGCGCCGCCGACAAACCCAATATCCAGAAGCGCCGCCGCAAATCGGCGGCCTGACTGCAATAAAACACCCCCGGCAATAAAATGGCGACGAGGAGCCAGGGAAAAAACAAGGCGGGATGTATGCTTGCCCCCCTCAGCAAATCCAGCAATATCCCCTGCGTCAGTCCGACGGCAAGGTAAACAAATGACTTGGGAAACCGTCCGATGCGTTCGGTTGTGAGCGCGGATGAGGTGTCTGCGATGGGAAACATGATGCGCAACTCCGTCGTGTGTAGGCGATAACGGGGATGCTAACCATGCAGAGTGAAGCGCGTGTGAAGTGAAGGTGAGGCGAAAGTGAAGCGCTCAGGGATTCGCAAATGCCATTGAAATGCCTGATGTTTGCCAAATTGAAAATTTATTTTTCATCTTCCCTGATCTCCGCCCTCTCCAGCAATTCCCTTAACGACGCTGCCAGCCGGGAATCCGGCGGCATGGCGGCGGCGCAGGCGAGGATTTTTTGCGCGCTGGCGGATGAAATGCTTTTAGCATGAGTTGTTACGTTTTGCTCAAGTGTTTCAATGGGTTGAACTTTTACCTCAACCTCGTTACACTGTAAGCCCATTGCAATAAATGCATTTTTCAAACGTTGGCTGATTTGGCGGAGTTTGGCGGCGATTGCGCCGTTGTTGGCATGAATCACCACGGTATTCAGGCGGTAATTTACGACGCGCGCCTGTTGCGCCAGCGAGCGCGGCGCTGTTTTCGCAAAGGTTTCTCCCAAACGACCGATCATCAAGGCGTGCGGGATGAGGCGGGCAGCCAGCTCACTCTTCGCAAACAGGTTTTCAGTATTCAGCATAAGGAACGACCTATGCAAGTTATTCTGGTATCCAGCCGGTTTTCTGCGGCCAGGAGCATCAATCTCGATTTCCGGCACATCGCTGCCGTACTCGGCTTTTTTCTGGTCGCGGTGCTGTGCGTGTCCACGGTTTTATCATGGGTGTCCATCCAATGGCGTTTGCCCATCGTGCAGGCGCAAATTGAAGCCCTGCAAACGCAGGAGGTGCAGGAAAGCGAGGCGCGCGCCAAGAGCAAATTGCAAGCGATGGCTTCGCGTCTGGGCGAGTTGCAGGCGCAAATCATGCGGTTGGATGGTCTCGGTCAACGCCTGTCGACGCGGGCGGGATTGCCCGAGGCGCAAACGCCTCCGGCAAGCATACCGCAGGGCGGTCCCTTTATGCCGGTTCTGATGGATGAAAAAACGCTGGACGAGGAAATTTCCGTTCTGGCAAGTCAGGTCGCCACGCAATCCTTGTATTTTTCTTCGCTGGATTCCACCTTGCGCGACAGCATGGTGCGGCGCGAATTTCTGCCCAGCACGATGCCGGTTGCGGGCGGGGCGCGTCTGGGTTCGTCGTTTGGTCGGCGTGACGACCCGTTCGGGCGCGGGCTGTCGATGCATGAGGGGCTGGATTTTGTCGCGCCTTACGGCACGTCCATTCTGGCGGCGGCGGGGGGCGTTGTGGTGAATGCTGCTTTCCATTCCGAATTCGGCAACATGGTCGAGGTGAATCACGGCGGCGAATTGATCAGCCGTTACGCGCATATGTCCGCCATCAGCGTCCGCGTCGGCGACACGGTGCGGCGCGGTCAAAAGCTGGGGGAATTGGGTTCGACCGGTCGTTCAACCGGTCCGCACCTGCATTTCGAGGTGCGCCAGAATAGTCTGCCGCTTGATCCGGCAACCTTCCTTTCGTTGCGGGTCGCACGGCAATAATCGGTGTCAGGGGACAGAAACCGGTGGCGCTACGCGCCGAAATCGCTGTCGTCTGACTCCTGATTCCCGCCCTCTGATTCATCCGGCACCTTGTAAGCTTCACTCGCCCACGCCCCCAAATCCACGAGTTTGCAGCGTTCTGAACAAAAGGGTCGCCACGGGTTGTCCCGATTCCACGGCGCGTGCTTGCCACATTGCGGGCAGGGGACTTGCTGCGGCGCGTTTGCATTCATAGGTTGCAGAACGCCAACTCAAATTCCACGTCCCGTTCGCACGCTCTGGGTTTGCAATCGGGTTCGGGCGGCAGCATGAAGCGGATGTTGATGGCGTAGCGGTTGGCGCTGACTTCCGGCACGCTCTGCTCGCCGCGCACCAGAATGATGCGTACCATTTGCGAGGCAATACTGTTGCCGCTACTGTTGTTACCCCCCATGCCACTGTTTCCCAACATGCGCTGATATTGCCCGCACAAGGCGCTCAGATGTTCTTCCCTGCCGCTGGAACGCAAAAGCCGCAAGATAATTCCGAGCGCGTCGCACACGGGCAGGATGCTTTTTGTCCAGTGCTCCAGAGCGGCGCGACGTGTGGCGACGGGCTGGTTCAGCCAGTAATGATAGGAAGGCAAGTCGAATTTGCAGGAGCCGCCGGGAATGTGAATCCGGCTCTTGATGCTCATCAGCCAGTCGTTGTCGCGTAAATGCTGACCAAATTTTCCGTTCAGGGCGAGCAGCGCCGAGGATGCCTGCTCGATTTCATAAAGCGCGCCGGATAAGGCGTCTTTGGAAATATCGGGACTATTGCGAAAGCCGAGCAGGGTCTGGCGCTGGCGTTCGAGTTCCTGAATCAAATCCATTTTCAGGTCGGCGCGACCGACCACATCCAATACTTCAAAAAGATTGACCAGCGCGGCATGATTTTCTGCCGCGCCGTCCAGACTGGAGAAGTGCGTCACATTGTCGAACAGGGCTTCCAGGCGCAGCAATGTGCGTATGCGCTCATTGAAAGGATATTCGTAAGTAATCACACCGCACCCGATTGGAGAAATTCCGATGATTTTGAATGAGTTAGCGGGAAATCACAAGGTGTTACTTTACATTGTTGCAAAAATGATCAGCGGCGATTTTTGCGGATGCTCTGTCCCGATGCGTCCTGTATGGATGCCATTTTCAAATAACGTGGGTGCAAAGCGGCGATTTGGCGTTGTAAATCGGCAAGGCTGCCGCTGTTGTCAATCACATCATCGGCAATCGCCAGACGTTTGGCTCGGCTGGATTGCGCCGACATCATGGCGACGACTTCCGCCTCGGCAAGACCGCTGCGCGCCATGACCCGTTCGATTTGCAAGTGTTCGGGGCAATCCACGACCAGCACCCGGTCGAGCGCATAAGATTCGCGCCCGACGGCGGCAAGCAAGGGAATATCAATCAACCACCAGGGCGCGCGGGATGCCGCGATTTCGGCAAAAGCATGGGCGCGAATGAGCGGATGCAGGATGTTTTCCAGACAGCGGCGAGCGGCGGTATCGGCAAAAACCTTTTGCCGCATGAGCGCCCGGTTCAAACTGCCATCGGCAGCCAGAATCTCCGCGCCGAAGGTCTCCGTCAGCAGCGGCAAGGCCTCGCCGCCGATGGCGGTCAGGCGATGCGCGATTTTGTCCGTATCAACCAGACCCGCGCCCAGCGCGACGAACGCCCGCGCCACGGTGCTTTTACCGCTGCCGATGCCGCCCGTCAGCCCGACCTTGAGCGACATGTTCAAGGACAATCCCTTGCCAAAACCCCCGCTGGCAAGGTTTGGCGAAAACTCAATGCGGTGATGGCGTCGCCCCGAACTTCCAGCGTTTGCCGCGCATTTTCCAGACGGCGCGGGCCGACGCGGGCGCTGCGAACTTTTTTGTCGCGCAATTCTTCCAGACGGCGATTGGCGTTTTCCTCGCGTGAATAAACGCCCAGCGAAATGGCGAATTGCTGCGCGCCTTCTTCATTGACGATGGTGAAATCTCTGATGCCCAGCCCTGTCAACTCAGTCGCCTTTTTCTCGGCGGCGGCGCGGTCACTCTGCGGCGGAATGAACACCCACCAGCTTTCACTCCGCTGCACCACCGTAAGTTGCGCCGTCATCGCCAGCTCCGCCAGCCGATCGGCATCGGCGCTTTGCAGACCGCTCAACAGCAGGCAAGTGCTTGTCGTTGACTCGTCGGGCGCGTTGTCCAGCGTTGTCGACAGTCTGGCTACGGTCGCCGCCGCCGGAGCCTCCCCCGGACGCCACATCAACTGCAAGCGTTCCGGCTTGACCTGTTGCGCGAGATGCGCCGCATCCGGCGAAACCTCCACGCCGAAATAGCCCTGCGCGTAAGCAAAAACCAGCAGATTGGCGAAAATCAGGATGAAAACCAGCGTACGCATGAATGTTCAACCCACCTTGGGCAAATGCGCGAGCGAAGCGGCGATGGCTTCGGCGGGATAGGCGAAATTTTCCAGCTTGCCCGCAAAGAAACGGTCGTAAGAAGCCATGTCGAAATGTCCGTGCCCGGTCAGATTGAACAGAATTACCCGCGCTTCGCCCGCAGCGTCGGCGGCTTTTGCCTCGTCGATGGCAACGCGAATGGCATGACAGGATTCCGGCGCGGGGATGATGCCCTCGGCGCGGGCGAACTGCACCCCCGCCTCAAAAGTCGCCAGTTGTTGCACCGCGACCGCTTCCACCAGCCCTTCATGCACCAGTTGCGACACCAGTTGGCTGGCGCCGTGATAGCGCAGCCCGCCCGCGTGAATGCCGGGCGGCATGAAATCGTGACCGAGGGTAAACATTTTCATCAAGGGGGTAAAGCCCGCAACATCGCCAAAGTCGTAAGCATAACTGCCTTTCGTCAGCGTGGGGCAGGAGGCAGGCTCCACGGCCACCGCCCGCAAATTCGCCGCCCGCTTGTCGCCCGCCGCCTTGTCCGCCAGAAAGGGAAACGCGATACCGCCAAAAGACGAACCGCCGCCGCAAGGCCCGATGACCACATCGGGATACACCCCCAGCTTGTCAAACTGCGTTTTCGCTTCCAGCCCGACGATGGTTTGATGCAAGAGCACATGATTCAACACCGAACCTAACGTGTAGCAAGTGTCCTTGTCCGCGACGGCTTCTTCCACCGCTTCGGAAATCGCCAGCCCCAGCGAACCCTGACAATCCGGGTCAGCCGCCAGCGCCGTGCGCCCTGATTGGGTCAGAACGGTCGGGCTGGAAAACACCTCCGCCCCCCAGGTTTGCATCATCGAACGGCGAAACGGTTTTTGCTCGTAACTTACCTTGACCATGAACACCCGTACCGGCAACCCGAACATCTGCCCCGCGAAGGCGATGGAAGACCCCCACTGCCCCGCGCCGGTTTCCGTGGTCAGTTTTTTCGTGCCCGCCAGTTTGTTATAAAACGCCTGCGGCACGGCGGAGTTCGGCTTGTGCGAACCGGCGGGCGACACCCCTTCATACTTGTAAAAAATTTTCGCGCGCGTCCCCAACAAGGCTTCCAGCCGTAACGCCCGTACCAGGGGCGCGGGACGCCAGAGCGCATAAATCTGCCGCACCTCGTCAGGAATCGGAATCCAGCGTTCGCCGCTCATCTCCTGTTCCAGAATCGGCAACGGAAAAATCGCCGCCATCTGCGCCGCGCTCACTGGCTGCCCGTCGCGCCCCAAAGGGGGCGCGGGCGGATGTGACAAATCCGCCACCACGTTGTACCAATGCGTCGGCATCTCGTCCGGTGTCAGGTAAGTACGCAGGGAAGTCAGTGCAGTCATGGCAGCCTCGGAAAGAAAAAGCGTAAAGGTAGCATTTCGGGGGAAAAGTGTCAGGTATCAGGGCAATCGCATGAATGCTGAAGACATGCTTTGTAACGGTGAAGCCGCGCGAATCACCCTTCTCCCCTTGTGAGAGAAGGTGCCCCGCGAATTTACGTAAAAGCGCGGAAGAGGGGTATGGTTCAGCATGTGCAAGCGTAGTTCCGTGCTGAATCGCTGCCACCCCTCTCCCCGGCCCTCTCCCACAAGGGGAGAGGGAGTGAAAAGGGGAGTAGGGGCACGGCGCGCCGTGCCCGTACAGCCGTGCCTCACGAAAAGCGGTATTGGTGATTTCATTAGCATTCATGCAATTGCCCTGAGCATTCGGGCACGGCGCGCCGTGCCCCTACGGGAAACGGTCGACAATGTCGGGAAATGGGCGGATCACCTGTAGGGGCACGGTGTGCCGTGCCCTATGGCGGCAAGATGTTTACGTAGCACGGACATCGTAGGTTGGGTAAGCCGCAGGAAGAACCCGACATTGACGATTCATCGCGCGCAACCTGCCAGATACCGGGCGGATGACCAGATTGACGGATCAGTGTCGGGTTCAACTACGCCTACCGTCAAAAGCGAGGAGCGTAGCGACGCGGCAATCCAGGTATCAGGGATCAGGTGACAGAGGTCAGGTATCAGTACCTTCGGCGACTTTGCCGCCTCTGATCCCTGATGTCGGGCATATGAAGCCATGCCCGACCTACACGACACCCGACGTTTGGCGGATGACAACCCCGTAGGAGCGGGTTTCGCCTGGGAGCGCCGGCGGCACCAAAGGCGGTTTTAAGATTTTTCGTGCGGAACCAACCCCGCCTTTGATGCCGCCATCGCTCCCGCACATATCGCGCTGCGTCTCGCAATGACGCGGCTGCCGGGCATTCCTGTTACATATGTCTATTTTTTGTGCATAACCATATAACAACTGACGCAAATCGTCACACCCCGCGCACCTCGTTGCCAGAATCAGGGGAAAAAACGACCTGGCATGAATCGTGATTTAGCCTAACCAGCGATTTCGCTGTTTTCTTTCAATTAAAGGAGTTCAAAATGAAACAAATCCAACAAGGTTTCACCCTGATCGAACTGATGATCGTGGTTGCCATTATCGGTATTCTGGCGGCCATCGCCCTGCCCGCCTATCAAGACTACACCGCTCGCGCGCAATTCTCCGAAGCGATGGTGCTGGCGGGTGGCGGCAAGGTTGCTGTGACCGAATACTATGCCAACAACGGTACCTGGCCTGCTAACAATACCGTAGCTGGTATGGAAGCCAGCAACCTTATCAAAGGCAAATATGTGGCGACGGTGGCAATTTCGGGCACCTCTGGCGCAATTGAAGCCACGGTGAAGTCAGCAAACGTTGCCAAGGGTATTAGTGGTAAAAAGCTCAGACTTATCCCCACTGACCAAAGTGGTGCGGTGGAATGGTCATGCAAAACCGATGCTTCTGCCAAATACGTGCCGTCTGCTTGCCGCTAATCTGGCGCACGCTCACGCATCAAACAAAACCGCCCTTCGGGGCGGTTTTTTTGTGTACCTTTGCGAGGGCAACCTCGCAGATTGAGAGAGCACCGGGGGCGATGGCGTCCCCGCCATCGTGCGTTAACAACGACGGCGAGACGCCGTCGCCCCCAGCCAGCGCACGATAAACGTCTGACACCTGATCCCTGAACCCTGAACCGCTTGCATTTTTGCAATCATTTTGTATTAATCCGGCAATCAAATACACCATATGCTGCCACAGGCTGTAGATACGGTTATCCGTGTCAAGCATTCGGGCACGGCACGCCGATCCCCTACGGGAAACGGTCGACAATGTCGGGGAATGGGCGGATCACCTGTAGGGGCACGGTGTGCCGTGCCCTATGGCGGCAAGATGTTTACGTAGCACGGACATCGTAGGTTGGGTAAGCCGCAGGAAGAACCCGACATTGGCGATTCATCGCGCGCAACCTGCCAGATACCGGGCGGATGACCAGATTGACGGATCAGAGCGTAGGTCGGGCATGTGAAGCCATGCCCGACCTACGGGAAATCGCAGGGGCAACCTTTGTCAAAAATCTGGAATGCGGGTAAACCTCAGACGAGGGGGGAGTTAACATTTCTTTACAAATCAGGTGACAGGCGGGAGCGATGGCGTCCCCGCCATCGTGCGTTAACAACGACGGCGAGACGCCGTTGCCCCCATGCCATCGTTCCCAGCCAGCGCGCGATAAACGTCTGATACCTGACCTCTGACACCTGATCCCTGTACAGCTTGCATTTTTGCAATCATTTTGTATAGTGGGCGCATGAACAACAAACACCGCAAAACCCTTGCGGACATTTTCAGGAATCCGCTAAACGGCGCGCTGGAATGGGCGCGGATTGAGAACCTGCTCTCGAACATCGGCTGCGACGTGATCGAAGGCGCGGGGTCACAGGTTTCATTTTGCAAGGCGGGGCAGGTACTAAACGTACATCGCCCGCACCCGCAAAAAGAGGCGCTGCGCTATCGCGTCAAGTCTGTACGGGATTTTCTGGTATTGATTGGAGAGGCACCATGAATTTTTTAAGCTACAAAGGCTATGTCGCGGTAATGGAATACGACGCCCTGGATCATATTCTGGTCGGCAGAATATCCGGCATCAAAGACATTATCGCGTTCCACGGCGAGACCGTGAGCGAGTTTGAAAATGAATTTCGCGCCTCGGTCGATCACTATCTGCTCACCTGCGAAAAGATGGGTAAGACGCCGGACAAACCCGCCAGCGGCAAGCTCATGCTGCGCGTACCGCCGGAAGTGCATTGCGCCGCGCTGGCTGCGGCGCAGGCTTCCGGCGTTTCATTGAACCAATGGGCAAGCCGCGCATTGATGCAGGCGGCGGCTTGACTGATTGTGCAGGGGCACGGAAAAACCGGTGAGCGCCGCTTCAACGATGGCGGGGACCTGGGAGCGATGGCGTCCCCGCCATCGTGCGTTATTAATCCGGCAAACGAATATACCGTCTGGCGCACGACGATGGCATTTGGTAGGGTGTGGTCGAAGAGCGCGCCCAGACGGATGACAAACCCCAAACCCCCGCGTCAAAAGCGAGGAGCAGAGCGACGCGGCAATCTTGGCGACCAAGGAGATTGCCGCATCGCTACGCTCCTCTCTTTTGACGGTAAGCGTAGTTGAACCCGACACTGATCCGTCAATCTGGACGCGCGATAAATCGTCAATGTCGGGTTCTTCCTACGGCTTACCCAACCTACAGCCTGTGGCAGCATATGGCGTATTTGGTTGCCGGATTAATAACAACGACGGCGAGACGCCGTCGCTCCCGGATGGCGTCCCCGCCATCGTGATTCCGGTTCACATGAAAATCGCTACTTTGTCGCCCTTACCTTGCCGTGCAATCACATGGCTTTAACGGGCTGAAGTAAAAGACTCAAGGCGCAAGACACACCGTCTCTTTTGTCTTCCGGAAAATGACGACCGTAACATAATTTTCAGGTGAATGACCGGGAAATCGCATTTCCCAGACACCTTCATAAATTTCACTTGCCAGGATGGCAGCAAACAACTGTTCGTTCCCATAACCTGTTTGCCAGTCATCATATTCGTTCATGAGTATTACGTCCGGCGCGCAAGCCAGCAGCGCCTCTTTAATATGCGGGACAGAAAAATTCAACCTGAAACCAAGCGAACTCAAATTCGCCAACTGCATGGAAGGCGGAAGATGTCTGATAAAAGGATAAAATACCTCCAGATTTCTATTGATACTCAGGGTACCATTTTCGGGGATGACTTTTTTTATTTCATCTGCGGCAATCAGCAGATTGTCGTCTGCCATGAATTGATCAGGCCATTCTCCATCGGGAGCCAGCATCAGGGTTTCCAGCGTGATCGGCCAACCGCTGCGAGCCAACGGATAGGATTCCAGAGAGAACCAGATGACGCATAACATGACACCTGACAGGGCAATAGCATCACCTCTTTGCTTGTTCGCCCAACTTGAATTTTTCCACGCTCTGATGGCTTCACGCAAGGCGAGGGCACATAATCCAGCCAAACCGGGCAGCGCGACCGCAAAATGATAGCTAAACCCGAATTTGGTGGCAGGCTCAATGAGGGCAACACCTGCCAGAGAAAGCCAGAAAAGCAAACCCGACAGAATCCGTTTGCTTCGACGCAGCACGGCAATCACGCTTAATACAAAAAACGCCAACGCGCTCAAAAGCATCGCAACAGCGGATAGTTTCATCGTCTCAAGACCAGCAAATAAGAATTGAATCTTGATGTTTTCTTTGGCAACCGCGTTAAAGAAAGAAGCGGTGCCACGATATGCTTCGATAGTTTCAGTGACCCCTCCGCGTGCAATGAGAATACTGCCGATAATCAAAATACCCGTTACAATGCCCCCCATAAAAAAATTGAAAGCCGATTTTTTGCCATGCGCTATAAATACGACCACAAAACCCAGGGCAGCAAAAGGAATAAATGTCTCACGAAAAATAACTGCCAAAGCAGTCAGCGCACCAGCCATCCACCACTTATGATTTACGTCGGAACGCTTTTCCTGAAGGATTTTTTGCCCGATACATATTGCCCAGAATAAAGGGACAAGTGCAATGGTTATGCTGTTTTTGAACCCGAAATCAATGAAATCAATCTGGTTCATGGTAAAAGTAAAAACAAGTAAAAGAAGCGCCGCGCCAGCCTTGCTGCCACTTTCTCTCTCCAATAGTTTATAGAGAAATAACGCAGCCAGCACCGCCGCGCCGAGGTCAATAAATCGCAGGCTGATGATCGGGCTGTAATCAAAATAAAACACCCATGAACACAGCATGGGGTACAGCGAGAGCAATCCGGTATCCGGGATGCCTTGCCCATTTACAATGCCATGATGAATCCACTGGGATATAAAGGCATAATAGCCATCATCTACATAGGGCATACCCCCCAACAACAGCAACCGTGGGAAAACGGTGCCGGCAAGAAGCACGCTCAATACCAGAGCTGTATCTCCCAGATGCGACCAGGCT
This sequence comes from Betaproteobacteria bacterium, assembly GCA_025997095.1. GTDB lineage: Bacteria > Pseudomonadota > Gammaproteobacteria > Burkholderiales > Rhodocyclaceae > Azovibrio. The sequence continues at coordinate 25,823 of BNUD01000012.1, forward strand.
GGGTGAGAGAAATATTTTTTTTCAGCGCGCGATGCCATGTTTTTTCCTTTTGCAATGGGCGTGTTGTTCTGGATAAAAGGCTCAAGATTCAAGACAAGTGGTTTCTTTTGTTTTCTTGAAGAGTGTCACCGTAATATCATCGTCAGATGATGAGCCTTCTTTTTCAAATCTCATTTCAAGGGCAACGTCATAAATTCCGGTTTCAAGGATGGCGGTCAATAACTGCTGGTTACTACCATAACCGTTAAGCCAGTCCTCATAAGAATTCATGAGTATAGCATCCGGCGCGCAAGCCAGCAGCGCCTCTTTAATACGCGGGACAGAAAAACCAGTCTTGAAACCTAAAGCGCTCAAATTTGCCAACTGGCTGGAGGGAGGCAGGCGACCAGTAAAAGGAAAAAATAACTCAGCGTTTCTATTGACACTCAAGGTACCGTCTTCTGGAATCAATTTTTTTATTTCGTCTCCGACACTCAGAAAGCTCCCTGCCTGATGGATGACCTCCGGCCATTCGTTATTCGGGGCAAGCGTCAGCGTTTCCAGTGTAATGGGGAGCATGTGGCGGGTACCGGATAATAATACCGAAGAGTACCAGAGTGCAAATAAAAATACGCCCATGAGCAAGATGGCATCTCTTGTTTTATGATTTGCCCAACTGAAATGAGCGCATTCTCTGGCAATTTCTCGAAAGGCGAGGGCACATAATCCAGCCAAACCGGGCAGCGCGACCGCAAAATGGTATTCAAAACAGATTTTTGTGGCAGGTTCAATGAGCGCGATGCCCGCAAAGCACAGCCAGAAAAGCAGCCCAGATAAAATCCGTTTGTTTTGCCGAGTCACGGCGATGGCCATTAATATGAAACCAGCCAGCGCGCTGATCATCAAGGCTTTAGAGGATGACTGAATCGCGAGAAGACCATAGTCGAAAAAATTATCCATGATTTGAGTTCCGGGCGCCGAGATCAATGTGTAGCCCGCCACACGATACCCTTCGATCGCACCGCTGACAGATCCGCGTGCAATCAGGATGCCCCCAATGAGCAATACGCCAGCGATCACGCCCCCCAGAAAGAAATGAAAAGCAGCCTTTCTACCTCGCATGATGAATACGCTGACAAGACCCAATACCGCAAAAGGAACAAAAGTTTCTCTAAGAACCACTGCCAACGCAGTGAGCGCGCCTGCCGCCAACCAATTAACACCTGTTTCTGTTTGTTTGTTGTGTACTATGTTTTGCCCGATATGTATTGCTAAAAAGAGCGGAATAAATGCGATCGTGATGCTGTTTTTGAAGCCAAAAGTAACGAATGTATATTGATTCATGGTAAAGGTAAAGACAAGAACAATAAGCGCCGCGCCTGCCTTGCTGCCACTTTCCAGATTCACGATTCTGTAAAGAAAAAAAGCAGCCAGCGTCGCCATACCAAGATCAATAAAACGTAAAGCAACGAACGGGTTGTAATCAAAATAAAACACCCATGAAACCAATATGGGATAAAGTAATAACCCTCCAGCATCCGGGAGACCTTGCCCGTTTACCAGATTGTGATGAATCCACTGCGCCCAAAACGCATAATAGCCATCATCACCCGGCCACCCCCCTGACAGCATGAATCTTGGGACGACCGTACCGGCAAGAAGCACACACAATACCAGCGCAATATCCCCCAGACGTGACCAGCCAGGGTGAGAGAAATATCTTTTTTCAGCCAGCGATGTCATGTTTTTCCTTTTGCAATGGATGTGTTGTTCTGGATAAAAGACTCAAGACAAGTGGTTTCTTTTGTTTTCTTGAAGAGCGTCACTGTAATAGTGTCGTCAGATGATGAGACTTCATATCTCGTTTCCCAGATACTGGCATAAATGCCGGTTTCACGGATGGCGGTAAATACCTGCTGGTTGCCATAACCGGTAAGCCAGTCATCATAAGAGTTCATGAGGATTGCATCCGGCGCGCAAGCCATGAGCGCCTCTTTAATACGCGGGACAGAAAAACCGGTCTTGAAACCTAAAACACTCAAATTTGCCAACTGGCTGGAGGGGGGCAGGCGACCAGTAAAAGGAAAAAACATCTCAGCATTTCTATTGATGCTCAAAGTACCGTTTTCCGGGGTCAATTTTTTTATGACGTCTCCGATGTTTATCATGCTCTCTGCTTCATGAAAGACCTCTGGCCATTCGTTATTCTGGGCAAGTGTCAGTGTTTCCTGTGTAATGGGGAGCATGTGGCGGGCAGCGGGGAATAATTCAGAAGAATACCAGCGTACAAATAAAAATACGCCCATGAGCAAGATGGCATCTCTTGTTTTATGATTTGCCCAACTGAAATGAGTGCATTCTCTGGCAACTTCTCGAAAGGCAAAGGCACATAGCCCGGCAAGCCCGGGCAGCGCGACCGCAAAATGGTATTGAAACCCGATTTTTGTGGCAGGTTCAATGAGCGCAATGCCAGCAAAGCACAGCCAGAAAAGCAGTCCCGATAAAATCTGCTTGTTTTGACGAGTCACGGCGATGACCATTAATACGAAACCAGCCAGTGCGCTGATCATCAAGGCTTCAGAGGATAACCGAATCGCGCTAAGACCATAACCGGAAAAATTATCCATGATTTCAGTTCCGGGCACCAAGCCAAATGCATCGCTCGCCATACGATACCATTCAATCGCGCCACTGGCTGATCCGCGTGCAATCAGGATGCCCCCAATGAGTAATACGCCAGCGATCACCCCCCCCAGAAAAAAATGAAAAGCAGCCTTTCTACCCCGCATGATGAATACGCTAACAAGACCCAGCGCCGCAAAAGGAACAAATGATTCTCTAAGAACAACCGCCAACGCAGTGAGCGCGCCTGCCGCCAACCATTTAATACCTGCTTCTGTTTGTTTGTTGTATACTATGCTTTGCCCGATATGTATTGCCAAAAAGAGCGGAATAAATGCGACCGTGATGCTGTTCTTGAAACCATAATTAACGAATGCATGTTGATTCATGGTAAAGGTAAAGACAAGTGCAATAAGCGCCGCGCCAGCCTTGCTGCCACTTTCCCGCTCCAATATTCTGTAAAGAAGAAATGCAGCCAGCGTCGCCATACCAAGATCAATAAAACGTAAAGCAACAAACGGGTTGTAATCAAAATAAAACACCCATGATACCAATAGGGGATAAAGGAATAACCCTCCAGCATCCGGGAGACCTTGCCCGTTTACCAGATTGTGATGAATCCACTGCGCCCAAAACGCATAATAGCCATCATCAGTCAGAGGCACCCCCCCTGACAGCATGAATCTTGGGAAGATCGTACCGGCAAGAAGCACACTCAATACCAGAGTAATATCTCCCAGACGCGACCAGCCAGGGTGAGAGAAATATTTTTTTCCGGGTAACGATGGCATGTTTTTCATTTTGCAATGGGCGTGTTGTTCTGGATAAAAGGCTCAAGACTCAAGATTCAAGACAAGTGGTTTCTCTTGTTTTCTTGAAGAGCGTCACCGTAATATCTTCGTCAGATGATGAGTCTTCTTTTTCAAATTTTATTTCAAAGGCAGCGTCATAAATGCCGGTTTCAAGGACGGCGGTCAATAACTGCTGGTTGCCATAACCGGTAAGCCAGTCATCATAAGAATTCATGAGTATGGCATCCGGCGCGCAAGCCAGCAGCGCCTCTTTAATACGCGGGACAGAAAACCCTGTCTTGAAACCTAAAACACTCAAATTTGCCAACTGGCTGGAGGGGGGCAGGCGACCAGTAACAGGGAAAAAGAACTCGGAATTTCTATTGACGCTTAAAGTACCGTCTTCCGGGATCAATTTTTTTATTTCGTCTCCGGTGCTCATAATGCCCCCTGCCTCATGGAAGACCTCTGGCCATTCGTTATTCGGGGCAAGCGTCAGTGTTTCAAGTGTAATGGGGAGCATGTAGCGGGCTTCGGGGAATAATTCCGAAGAATACCAGAGTACAAATAAAAATACGCCCATGAGCAAGGTGGCATCTCTTGTTTTATGATTTGCCCAATTGAAATGAGCGCATTCGCTGGCAATTTCGCGAAAGGCGAGGGCACATAGCCCCGCAAGCCCGGGCAGCGCGACCGCAAAATGGTTCGGATACCCGATTTTTGTGGCAGGTTCAATGAGCGCGACGCCAGCAAAGCACAACCAGAAAAGAAGCCCCGATAAAATCCGCTTGTTTTGACGAGTCACGGCGATAATCAATAATATGAAACCAGCCAGTGCGCTGATTATCAATGCTTCAGAGAAGAATCGAATCGCGAGAAGACCATAGTTGAAAAAATTATCCATGATTTCAGTTCTGGGTACCGCGCCAAATGCATCGCTCGCCACACGATACCCTTCAATCGTGCCGCTGACAGATCCGCGTGCAATCAGGATGCCTCCAATGAGCAATACGCCAGCGATCACACCCCCCATAAAGAAATGGAAAGCAGCCTTTCTACCCCGCATAATGAATACGCTAACAAGACCCAGTACCGCAAAAGGAACAAAGGTTTCTCTAAGAACCACTGCCAACGCAGTGAGCGCGCCTGCCATCAACCATTTAAGACCTGTTTCTGTTTGTTTGTTGTGTACTATGCTTTGCCCGATATGTATTGCCAAAAAAAGTGGAATAAATGCGATCGTTACACTGCTTTTGAAACCATAATTAGCGAACGCATATTGATTCATGGTACAGGTAAAGACAAGTGCAATAAGCGCCGCGCCAGCCTTGCTGCCACTTTCCCGCTCCAATATTCTGTAAAGAAAAAAAGCAGCCAGCGTCGCCATACCAAGATCAATAAAACGTAAAGCAACAATCGGGTTGTAATCAAAATAAAACACCCATGAAACCAATATGGGATAAAGGAATAATCCTCCAGCATCCGGGAGGCCTTGCCCGTTTACCAGATTGTGATGAATCCACTGCGCCCAAAACGCATAATAACCATCATCAGTCAAAGGTACCCCCCCTGACAACATGAATCTTGGGAAGATCGTACCGGCAAGAAGCACACTCAATACCAGAGCAATATCTCCCAGGCGCGACCATGCCGGGTGAGAAAAATATCTTTTTTCGGGTAACGATGGCATGTTTTTCCTTTTGTAACAGCTTGTCATTCTTGATAATTATGGCACGGTTTCTGTCAGCCATGTTCGGGAGCGCATCGGCGGGCAGGGCAATTGCATGAATGCTAATGAAATCACCAATACCGCTTTTCGTGAGGCACGGCTGTACGGGCACGGCGCGCCGTGCCCCTACTCCCCTTTTCACTCCCTCTCCCCTTGTGGGAGAGGGGTGGCAGCGATTCAGCACGGAACTACGCTTGCACATGCTGAACCATACCCCTCTTCCGCGCTTTTACGTAAATTCGCGGGGCACCTTCTCTCACAAGGGGAGAAGGTGATTCGCGCGGCTTCGCCGTTACAAAGCATGTCTTCAGCATTCATGCGATTGCCCTGCATCGGCGGGGACGCTGATGCCCCCGGTGTCGTCGCTTCTGGTGATGCCCTCTCTCTTACGCCACCCGCTCAACCGCCTCACCGATACGGGAAACGCCTAACACGGTCATGCCGGGGATGTTGTGGCGGGGCAGGTTGGCTTTGGGAATGATGGCGTGGGTGAAGCCTAATTTTGCGGCTTCTTTCAGGCGTTCCTGCCCGCGCGGGGCGGGGCGGATTTCGCCTGCCAGCCCGACTTCTCCAAAGACAATGAGTTTTTCGGGCAGGGCGCGGTTTTTCAGGGAGGAGACGATGGCGAGCAGAATGGCGAGGTCGGCGGCAGGCTCGTTAATCCGCACACCGCCGACGGCGTTGATGAATACGTCCTGATCAAAACAGACGAGTCCCGCGTGTCGGTGCAATACGGCGAGCAGCATGGCGAGGCGTTGGGCGTCCAGACCGACGGTGAGGCGGCGCGGGTTGCCGTGCGAAGGGTCGACCAGCGCCTGAATTTCGACCAGCAGGGGGCGGGTGCCTTCCTGCGTGACCAGAATGCAGGTGCCGGGTACGTCGCGTTCGTGTTGCGAGAGAAAAAGGGCGGAGGGGTTGCTGACGCCTTTCAGTCCATGCTCGGTCATGGCGAATACGCCGAGTTCATTGACCGCGCCAAAGCGGTTTTTGAAGGCGCGTATCAGGCGAAAGCTGGAGTGGGTGTCGCCTTCAAAGTAGAGCACGGTGTCGACGATATGCTCCAGCACGCGCGGCCCTGCCAGCGCGCCTTCTTTGGTGACGTGCCCGACCAGAATGACGGTGACGGTGAGTTGCTTCGCCAGCCTGGTGAGCTGCGCGGCGCATTCGCGCACCTGCGCGACGGAGCCGGGGGCGGAAGTGAGTTGTTCCGACCACAGGGTTTGAATGGAGTCGACCACCACGACTTGCGGGCGTTCGCTTTGTAATATGGCGAGGATTTTTTCCAGATTGATTTCCGCGAGCAGTTGCAGACGACCGGCGGCAATGCCCAACCGCCGCGCGCGCAAAACGACCTGTTCGCCGGATTCTTCGCCGCTGATGTAGAGCGCGCTCTGGGTTTCCGAAAGGCCTGCCAGGGCTTGCAGCAGCAAGGTACTTTTACCGATGCCGGGGTCGCCGCCAATCAGCACGACGCCGCCCGCCACCAGCCCGCCGCCCAGAGGTCGGTCGAATTCGGCGATGCCGGTGGGAATGCGCTCGGCCTCTTTCGCCTCGATTTCCGCGAGTTTTTGCAGTTTTGCGACGGGGGCGAGGGATTGAAAACGGCTGCCAGCGGCACGCGGCGATTCGGCGACGCTTTCCACCAGCGTATTCCACGCGCCGCAGCCGGGGCATTGCCCCTGCCACTTCGGGGAACCCGCGCCGCATTCGTTGCAGAGGTAGAGGGTTTTTGCTGCTTTGCTCATGCGCCCTGCCACTGCCTCGGCACACGCGGCGCGACGGCGCAAAAGAGTTCATAACTGATGGTGCCCGCCGCTGCCGCCACCGCATCCGCATCCACCGTGCCACCCTCGCCCACGCCCCAGAGCGTGACCGGGCTGCCGACTTTGGCTTGGGGAATGTCGCCCAGGTCGACCGCCAGCATATCCATGCTCACGCGCCCCAATGTGCGGGTGGCAACACCCGCGACGGCAATCGGCGTCCCCGTGGGGGCGTGACGGGGATAACCGTCGGCGTAACCGCAGGCGACGATGCCAATACGCATGGGCTTTTCCGTCTGAAACGTGCCGCCGTAACCCACCCGTTCTCCGACTTGCAGGGTTTGAATGCCGATCAGACGACTTGCCAGGGTCATGACGGGTTGCAAACCAATCGCCGCCGCCGTGGTATCGCTAAAAGGGCTGCCGCCGTAGAGCATGATGCCGGGGCGCACCCAATCTTCCGCGCCCCCCCTGCTTTCCGGGTAACGAATCAGAGCGGCGGAGTTGGCGAGGCTGACAGGCAAGCCTGCCCCCGCATCACTGGCACGGAGTTGTTGTACGCGCAAAAGTGGCTCGCGGATACCGACGGATGTATCCGCTTCGGCAAAATGATTCATCAAGGTGAGACGATGGATGCCCAGTTCTTGCAGCCGCTGCCTTACCGCGCCGACTTCCTGCGGGCGAAAGCCCAGGCGGTTCATGCCCGTATTCAACTTGATACAGGCGCTGATGGGGCGCTTCGGCGCGGCGGCGAGCATGTCCAGTTGGGTGTGATGATGCAGGGTAGGCGTGAGGTCGAAGTGTACCAATGCGGCAATGTCTTCCGGCGCAAAAAAACCTTCGAGCAGCAAAATGGGCTGGCGATGGCCTCGCTCGCGCAGGGCAACGGCGGTTTCGGTTTCCAGCAGCGCGTAGCCGTCGGTCAGGTCGTAAAGCGCCTGCGCCACCTGAAATTGCCCGTGCCCGTAAGCATCCGCCTTGATGACCGCCCAGATTTTCGCCGCCCCCGCCAGTCGTCGCGCCACGGCAAAATTGTGGCGCAGGGCGGCAAGGTCAATGCTGGCGCGGATGGGGCGGGAAGTGGTCATTTCAGGGGGCAGGTGTTTGGAAAGGTTGGGATTTTAGAGCGTCTGCGAAATTTGCGTGCGGGGATTTGCGATGTACGTTTGGAAAATCGGCTCATCTGGCATCTGATTCAGCCTCGCAGGTTGGGAAAACTGCGCAGCGGCGCATCCCGATGGTTGCGCTGGGAGCGATGGCGTCCTCGCCATCGCTCCCAAAGAACGCTTGCCCGACCCCGTTGTGCTTCACTGAACCGTTAACTGTCGGGTTGCCCACAAGGGGAGAGGGAGTGAAAAGGGCTGTAGGGGCACGGCGCGCCGTGCCCCTACAGCCGTGCCTCACGAAAAGCGGTATTGGTGATTTCATTAGCATTCATGCAATTGCCCTGCCCTTGACCACCATCATTCCCACCCCCCGCATTCTGCGGCTATACTTCGTGATTCTGTTCTCCGGCGCAGCAAGGAATTCACGACTCATGACCGCAGAAAAAAAGCCTGCCCTGATTTGCCCCGCTGGTAGCCTGCCGGCGCTGAAAGCCGCCATTGACCACGGCGCGGACGCGGTTTATGCCGGATTCAAAAACGCCACCAATGCCCGCAATTTCGCCGGGCTGAATTTCGACGACAGGGCGTTGGCGACGGGCATCGACTACGCGCACGGGCACGGCAAAAAAGTCCTGATTGCCATTAACACCTACCCGCAGCCGGGGCGGGTGGCGGAATGGCACAAATCCGTCGATGCCGCCGCCAGTTTCGGCGTCGATGCCGTCATTCTGGCGGATGTGGGTTTGCTCGCCTACGCCCGCGAACGGCATCCCGATTTGCCCTTGCATCTTTCCGTGCAAGGCTCCGCCACCAATTACGAAGCCATCAATTTTTGCAGGCGCGAATTCGGCATCCGTCGCGTTGTGTTGCCGCGCGTGTTGACGCTGGCGCAGGTCAGGGACTTGATTACCCATACCGAAGTCGAAGTGGAAGTATTTGGCTTCGGCAGTCTTTGCGTGATGAATGAAGGGCGTTGCTGGCTGTCTTCCTACGCGACGGGCGAATCGCCCAACACCGTCGGTGCCTGTTCTCCCGCCAAATTCGTGCGCTGGGAAAAACGCCCCGCAGCGGCGGGCGAAACGCCGGGCGAACACATGGACGCCCGCTTGAACGGCATCCTCATTGATACCTTCGCGCCGAAGGAGTCGGCGGGGTATCCTACCCTGTGCAAGGGTCGCTTTGAAGTGCGCGGCGACACTTACTACGCGCTGGAAGAACCCACCAGCTTGAATGTGCTGGAAGCCTTGCCGGAAATTATCAAAATCGGCGTTGCCGCCATCAAGGTGGAAGGGCGACAACGCAGCCCCGCTTACGTCGCGCAGGTCACGCGCGTTCTGCGCGCCGCGCTCGATGCCGCCCTCGCCGCCCGGCAAAATGACGGCAGCTATCAGGTCGATGCCGCATGGCAAACCGAACTCGCCCGCGTCGCTGAAGGTCAGCAGGCAACTTTGGGGGCTTATAACCGACCGTGGCGCTGACAGGAATCAGAGGTCAGGTATCAGGAATCAGGAATCAAAACCCGACGCCCTTGGCCGTTGGTAGATACTGTTATCCGTGTCAAGCATTCGGGCACGGCACGCCGTGCCCCTACGGGAAACGGTCGACAATGCATGAGGAATGGACGGATCACATGTAGGGGCACGGCGTGCCGTGCCCTATGGCGGCAAGATGTTTGCGTAGCACGGACATCGTCGGGTGGAATCGAAGAGCGCGCCGATGTTTCTTCGATCCCGCCCTACCATTCATCGCGTACCAGACGGTATATCCGGTTGCCGGATTGATCCGCGTCACTTCCCGCCCGTCATCACATTCAGTTTCTCCACCGCTTCCTTGATTTTGCCCGTTTCGTCCAGACGCAGGATGCGGCGGGCGAGGGGGGCGAGTTCGGTGGCGTTGGCCTGAATGACGCGGCTTTTGACGCTCATGATTTGCGAGGGGTGCATGGAGAAGTGGCGCAATCCCAAGCCGATCAAGAGGCGGGTGAAGCGGGCGTCGCCTGCCATTTCGCCGCAGAGCGATACGGGTACGCCGGCTTTTTCGGCGCTGGAGAGGGTGTGGGCAATCAGCATCACGACGGCGGGGTGCAGCGGGTCGTAGAGGCTGGCGACCTGTTCGTCGCTGCGGTCGATGGCGAGGGTGTATTGAATCAGGTCGTTGGTGCCGATGGAGAGAAAATCCAGACGCTTGAAGAACATGTTGATGGCAAGCGCCGCGCCGGGGATTTCGATCATGCCGCCGATTTCTATGGCTTCATCGAACCCGGTTTTGTCTTCACGCAGGCTGGCTTTGGCGGTTTCTATTGCCGCCAGCGTACTGTCAATCTGGCGGGCGTGCGAGAGCATGGGCACCAGCAATTTGACCTTGCCATATTTGGAAGCGCGCAGGATGGCGCGGAGTTGCATCTGGAACATTTTGGGTTCCGCCAGCGACAGGCGGATGGCGCGGCGACCCAGGGCAGGATTGGTCGGGGTGCGCTGGGTGTCCGGCGTTTTGTCGCCGCCCAGGTCAAAGGTGCGGATGGTGACGGATTTGCCGTCCATGTCCTTGACCACTTTTTTATAGGCTTCGAATTGCTCGTCTTCCGAGGGCATGTCGCCCCTGCCCAGAAACAGGAATTCGGTGCGGAACAATCCTACGCCGTCAGCGCCGGATTCCAGCACGGCGCGGGTATCGGAAGGCAGTTCGATATTGGCGAGCAGGCGGATGTCTACGCTGTCGATGGTGCGCGCCGCCGCCGATTTCAGGCGTTTTAACTTTTCGCGTTCGAGTTCCAGTTGCTCTTTGCGAATCCGGTACTCTTCCAGAATTTGCTCATCGGGGTCGGCAATCAGCACGCCGCGCACGCCGTCGACAATCAGGCATTCGCCGTCACGAATCATGGCGCGGGCGTTGGCAAGCCCGACGATGGCGGGAATCGCCATGCTGCGCGCCAGAATGGCGGTGTGCGAGGTCGCGCCGCCAACGTCGGTGATGAAGGCGGCGAAACGGTGTTCCTTGAACGAAACGGTGTCGGCGGGCGACAGGTCGTGCGCGACGATGATGCAGCCTTCTTCCGCCATGTCCCGCGCTTTACGCAGGGAAACCCGACCGGGGCGACCGAGCAGTTCCTTGATGATGCGCTCGCCGACCTGCAACACGTCGTATTTGCGCTCTTTCAGATAGGGGTCGTCGAATTGCTCGAATTGTTCGGTGAGATGCTCCATCTGCTGCACCAACGCCCATTCGGCATTGCACAGGCGCTCAAGGATGATGCGGCGGGTCGCGCCGACGAATTCCGGGTCAGCGAGAAAAAGCACATGCAGGTCGATGAACGCCATCAACTCGCTGGGCGCGGTCGAAGCATGGTCGTTATGCGCTTTCAGGGCGAGCAATTCCGTGCGGACGGCTTCCACGGCACGGTCGAGACGGGCGACTTCCTTGTCTACCTGCCTTGCCGTGATGGTGAGGTGCGCCACTTCCAGCGTGGCGTGCGACAGCAGCATCGCCCGCCCGATGGCGATGCCGCTGGAAATACCAAGACCGTGCAGGGTAAAGCTCATTCCGCCTCTCCAAAGCGGCTGGCGATCAATTCGCTGATGGCTTGCATGGCATCCGCTTCGTCGCTGCCGGAAGTCTCCAGCATGATGCGTTTGCCAAAGCCCGCCGCCAGCATCATCACGCCCATGATGCTCTTGGCGTTGATGCGACGCTCGCCGCGTTCCATCCAGATTTCGCAATCAAAATCACCCGCCAGTTGCGCGAGCTTGGCGGATGGGCGGGCGTGCAAGCCCAGTTTATTCAGAATTTCAACTTCCTGACGCAGCATCAGATGTCCTTCAACATATTGAGTACGCCATCGCGCGCGCCGCTGACCGCCTTGCTCAAGGCGGTTTCCAGCCCCTTGCTGCGATAGGTGAGGGCGCGCAGCAGCATGGACATGTTGACCCCGGAGACGCCTTCCACGCGCCCCGGCTCCAGAAGTTTCATGGCGACATTGGCGGGGGTCGCGCCGAAGATGTCGGTCATCACCAGCACCCCTTCGCCATCGTCGACCTGACTCAACATGTGGCGGGCAAAGGGCAAAATATCCAGCGGATCATCCTGCGCCGCGATGCCCAGTTGCGCCAGCAAGGGCGGACGCTTGTTGAGCACATGGCAGACGTTCTGCACCAAAGCCTCGCCCAGTGTGCCATGCGTTACGAGCAAAATGCCAATCATGCAAATCCCGCCATTAAAAAGTGGTCATTCTAGCGCATTGGGGATGGCAGGGCAGCGACCAGCCGCCCGTTATGCGGTTCAGGTGGAAGCCAGCCCCCTGCGAAAAGCGCTTCGAGAACCGCCTGTAACCATTGGCGCGCCCTAATCAACCACCCTGATGTTCAACGTCTTGTCGACAAAAACCAGGCGTTGATTCAGGGCGGAGGTGACTTCGATGTTGCCGTCGGCGTCGATGCGGAGCGCCTGTTTGAGTCCGAGTTCGCGGGCGGCTTCTTGCCAACCTTTTGCGCCAGCGATGAAAACGGGTTTTGAGAGCGCGTCCGATCGCCCGCCCGCGTCTCTCGCGGGCGGAATGAGCAGGGTGACGGCCTGGGTGTGTTGCACGGGTTCGCCACGCAAGGGGTCGAGCAGGTGGCTGTAACGCTTTCCATCCAGATCGAAATAACGCTGGTAATCGCCGGATGTGCCGATGGCTTCGCCGTCGCGCAGTTCCAGGGTTGCCAGTGTGCCAGGGCGACGGGGGTGCTGGATACCGATTTTCCACGGTTTTCCATACTTGTCGCCCAATGCCATGACGTTGCCGCCGATGTTGATGATGGCATTGTTGATGCCCGCCGCTTTCAGGCTTGCCGCCGCCCTGTCCAGCGCAACGCCTTTCAGGTAGCCGCCAAAATCCAGCGCCACATCCCGATTGGCGCTGGTCACGGTGCGTCCCGCCAGATGGAGTTGCATGATGGAAGCGGGATGCGCGCGCCATTTGGCAAGGTCGGCAGGGTCGGGCAATTGCGGGGTGAATTCGTCGGATTGAAAGCCCCAGAGTTGAATCAGCTTGCCGATGCCGGGGTCAAAGCGGTAGCGCGATTGCTGCGCGAGGTTTTGCACCTCCGTAATCAAGCTCGCCAGTTCTTCGCTGACTTCCACGGATTTTCCTGCCGCAATCGCGTCGTTTACCGCTGTGAGTTCCGAGGGTTGCCAAGCGTGGTATTTTCGGTGCAATTTGTCGAAATCGCGCAATACTGCGGCAGCGACGGCGTTCGCGCTATTTTCCGGCGCGTCGGCGACAAGAATTTCTACCCGTGTGCCGAACACATAGGATTCTTGCGTGACAACGGGTTTTGAGCAGCCGCTTGCCAGCAGGCAGAGGGCAGCAGGCAAAAAACAGAAGACAGATCGCCATGCCACGCGCCTCATGCCGCCTCTACCTGCAATTCCGCTGATTCCGCCACGGTTTCGGTCATTTCGATTTCCACTGAGGCGGCGAGGGCTGCCAGGCGTCCGACAACGCCATAGGCATAAAAACGGTTGGGCGGCGAATCGGGATTTTCGGCGCGGTCGGGCAGGTTGCAGCCGGTTTCAAATGCCAGCGGCTCGAACTCCATGCCGGGCGCGTTCAGATTCTCGTCAACGCCGCGCGCCGAATGGACGCGGTAAAAACCGCCCACCACGTAGCGGTCGATCATGTAAATTACCGGTTCCGCTACGGCGTCGTGCACGGTTTCAAAGGTGTGCACGCCTTCCTGCACGATCACTTCGGAAACTTCCAGCCCCTCCTTGACCACGCTCATCTTGTTGCGCTGGCGACGGTTCAGACCGACGATTTCGCTGGCGTCGCGCACGGTCATCACGCCCATGCCGTAAGTGCCCGCATCCGCCTTGACGACGACATAGGGCGTTTCCTTGATGTCATATTCTCGGTACTTGACGCGAATCCGGTCAAGTAACTGGTTCACCGTTTCCGCCAGTTCTTCTTCGCCCTGACGGGCGTGAAAATCGAGTTGGGCGCAGGCGGCGAAACAGGGGTTGATGCACCAGGGGTCGATGTCAATCAATTCAGCGAATTCGTCCGCAATCTGGTTGTAGGCGGCAAAATGCCGGGTCTTGCGGCGGCTTGCCCAGCCCGCGTGGACGGGCGGCAGCAGGGTTTGCTCATCCAGCCCGCGCAGAATGGGCGGCACGCCTGCTGAAAGGTCGTTGTTCAGGAGAATCGCGCAGGGCGAAAAATCCGCAAGTTCCAGCCGGTTGCCGCGCCGCACCAGCGGTTCCAGCAGCAGCGATTGCCCATAAGGCAGACTGATGCGAATCGGCGCGGCGACATCGGGCAGCAGCGTACCCAACCGCACATCCAGCCCGGTCTGACGCAGAATCGCCGCCAGTTGCGCGACGTTTTGCAGGTAAAAGGCGTTGCGGGTGTGGTTTTCGGGAATCAGCAAGAGCTTGCACGCAGCCGGACAGAATTTTTCCACCGCGCTCATCGCCGCCTGCACACAGAGCGGCAAAAAGGCGGGATTCAGATTGTTGAAGCCACCGGGAAACAGGTTGGTATCAACCGGCGCGAGCTTGAAGCCGGCGTTACGCAGGTCGCAGGATGAATAAAAAGGCGGCGTGTGTTCCAGCCATGAAGCGCGGAACCATTGTTCAATCGGCGCGCTCTGCGCCAGAAAGCGGCGTTCCAGTTCCAGCAGTGGACCGGAAAGCGCGGTGGTAAGTCGGGGAACCATTTTTAGATGTAGAGGGATGCAAGAGAGGGGAATATAGCCTTTTTAGGGGCATAGAACAAAGGAAGATGCGAGAGAAATTTTACGCCGCATAGCGCATGTGCATATCAACATGAATATCATCGTAAGGGCAAACGAGGCGTCCGGCGGCGGTTCTCTCGATCAAACCGAGTTCGGACAGCACAGCGGCATCTTCATGCACCCGTTTCACGTCGCGTCCGACGCGGCGAGCCAGTTCACGCACGCCGGTTTCGCCGCTGCCTTGCAGGGCATTGACCAGTGACCATCGGTTTTCAGTCAGTTTCGAGAAAAAAAGCCCCGGCGTGGCAAAGTCCAGATATTCGCCCTGATAAGCGCCAGAATCCGCCGCAGCCTTGAACAGGCGCTTCATTCTGTCTTTGACATCTGCCGCGATGGTGATGGTCAGCGTTCTTTCCATGTTTCCACCTCTGCGAAAAAATCATCCACCAGTTTTTCGATGGAAACGAATTGATATTGGCTTTCCACGCCGTCTTTGTGCAAGTGGTCGCCCTTGCCGCGCTCATTGTCGAAGCCGATGACCCGAACGCCGTTTTCAATCAACACCAGACTGTATTTGAACAGGTGCGATGCAGGTTCGACCGGATTGGGCACACGCCAGACGGTTGTTTCATAAAACAGCGTCGCGCTGATTTGTCCTCGGTCTTTCAGAATCAACGTGGCTTTCATGTTGTCAATTCTGCCAACACATGAATGTGGCGTCAAGGTTGATGAAGACGTTCCCGCCGCTCCCGCCACCCCTGCAAAAACGCCGTCATCGCCGCCCAGATCAGCGCCGCGCCCAGCAGCCCCACGCCAGCGGCGGGAATGGCGGTGAGGGTTGTCAGGGGGTGGATTTTTCGTTCCAGCAGGGCTTCTTTTGGCGCGGCGGGATTCACCCATGCCCATGCCTTGCGGCGGAACAGGAGTTCTTCGTAGGCGGCGCGGGCGGCGGCGGCGTTGCTCATGTTGCGATACAGACCGTAACGCCCGGAGCGGTAGGTGACGCCATTGATGCGATAGGCGTAGCGCACCTGTACCCGCACGCCTTGCCAATCATGTTCCAGGCGCACGGTTTCGATTTTTGTCATCACCTGTTGCCAGTCGCGGCTGCGCCAGAGGTTGTAGAGGGGTTCCAGCGCCAGCCGCCAGACGCCCAAGGCGCCCGCCGCCAGAAACACAACCGCGAGCAGCAGCAAACCTGCGCGGGCAAAGAATCTGCCGGAGGCGGTTTCGACATTGGGGGCGAACAGAGCCACGACGTGAATGGGCGTGAGGAGAGAAACAGGTCAGCGCGCGGCGAAAATCCGGCGCATCCGTTCGGCGTCTTCCGGCGTATCCACGCCGGGCGGCAGGGCGGCGTCTACGGGCAGGACGCGAATGCGATAGCCATGCCAGAGGGCGCGCAGTTGTTCCAGCGACTCGAAAGTTTCCAGGGGCGAGGGCGCGAGTCTGGCGTAGGCGTGCAGGAAATCGGCGCGGTAGGCGTACAGACCGATGTGGCGCAGGGCGGGCAAACCTTGCGGCAAGACGGCATGACTTTCCGCGAAGGCGTTGCGTGCGTAGGGAATGGGGGCGCGGGAAAAATACAGCGCGTCGCCGCTTTCGCGGCAGACGACCTTGACGATGTTGGGATTGAAAAATTCGGCGGCGTCGGCAAGCGGGTGCGCCAGCGTGGCGATGTCCGCGCCGCTCGTTTGCAGGCACAGGGCGACGCGGGCGATGCAGTCCGGCGGAATCAGCGGTTCATCCCCCTGCACATTGACCACGGTCGTATCATTCGCCCACCCCTTCAGCGCCGCGACTTCCGCGAGACGGTCGGTGCCGCTTGGATGGTCTTTGCGGGTCAGCACGGCGTGCAGACCGGAAATGTTTTGCGCTTCCACGGCGGCGAGGATGTCGGCGTGGTCGGTCGCCACCAGCACTTCTTCTGCGCCGGAGAGCAAGGCCTGTTCGGCAACGCGCACCACCATCGGCTTGCCGCCCAGGTCAATCAGCGGCTTGGCGGGCAGACGGGAAGACGAATAGCGGGCGGGGATGACGACCTTGAAGGGCTGCGTTTCAGCGTTCATCGGGGGGCAACTGGCGGGCTTCTTCTTCCAGCATCACCGGAATGCCGTCCTTGACGGGGAAGGCGAGTTTGCAGGGTTTGCAGAGTAGTTCCTGTTCGGTTTTTTTGTACAGCAACTCGCCTTTGCACAGGGGGCAGACGAGAATATCAAGCAGTTTGGCGTCCATTTTTCAGTTTCTCCAGCAAAAGTTCGGTCAGGGCGGGCGGCAGTTGCGCCGTCACGGGCAATACCCAAGCATCGGGCAGATTGAATGTCGCGCATTTTACGCCATCCTTTTCCGTCATCAGGACGACTTCGCCGGGAGGAAAGCCGAGGTCGGATTTCCGGTAGGGATGATGGTCGGGAAAGGGGTGCGGCTCGAATTGCAATCCCAGGCGTTTGAGGCTGCGAAAAAAGCGTTCCGGGTCGCCAATGCCCGCGACGGCGTGCAGTTTTTTGCCCGCAAAATCAGCGGCGTTGGCACACAGGGCGGAATTGCCCAAACGATAAAAATCGCCCGCCGTAAGGTGCATGTCGAAAGTTGGCGCGTTGCCGGGGAGCGCGATGGGTTCGGTGACGCTGTTGAACACGATGGCATCGACGCCACGCAGCCTTGAGCGCGGTTCGCGCAGTGGCCCCAGCGGGAGCAGATGACCATTGCCGACGCCGCGCCCGTCAAAGACCGCGATTTCCACATCGCGCCGCAGTCGGTAATGTTGCAAGCCGTCGTCGCAGAGCAGCAGGTCAACTTGCGGATGCGCCGCCAGCAACGCCGCCCCCGCCGCCGCGCGGTCGCGTCCCACCCAGACGGGTATGCCGCTGCGTGTCGCCAGCAGTACGGGTTCGTCGCCCACTTCGGCGGGGGAGGAATATGGAAAAACGGCTTGCGGGGCATCGTCCTTGCGACCATAGCCGCGACTGACGATGCCGGGTCGCCATCCCGCCTGATGCAGACTTTCCGCCAATGCCAACACCAGCGGCGTCTTGCCCGCGCCGCCTGCGGTGATATTGCCGATGACCATGACTGGCACAGGCAGGGCAACGGAGCCTTGCAGCCCGATGCGATAGGCGAAACGGCGCAGGGCGGAGAGAAAAGAGAACAGCAGGGCGAAGGGTGCCAGCAACAAAAGCGCCGGATAGAAGGAAAAAGCCCCCTCGCGTCGGCACCACGCCGCCAGCAGCCACGCCCTCATTTACTTCGCGGCAGGCGCGGTTTGGGTCGTGAAAGAAATGCGCGGAAAACCCGCCGTCTGCGCGGCTTGCATGACATCCACCACGCTTTGATGGGTCGCCTTGGCGTCGGCGCTGATGATGATCACGGGATCGGTTTGCCCGTTCGCCGCCGCCTGCAAGGCTTCGCTGATGAAATGCACGTCGTTCGCCTTCAAGGGCTGCTTGTTCACCAACACCTGCCCGCTTGCCGTCACTGCCACCTCGACCTCGTTCGGCTCGGCGCTTTGCTGTTGCTCGGCGTCGGCGGACGGCAGGTTGATTTCCAGCCCGGAGAAACGGGAATAGGTGGTGGTCAACATCAGAAAAATGATGACCACCAGCATCACGTCAATCAGCGGAATCAGGTTGATTTCCGGTTCTTCGCTACGCACACGGGAAAAGTTCATGGTCGTACCTGCCCGTTAATCGCTGCGTTCGCCGTGCAGCACTTCCACCAGACGAATCGCCTGCTGTTCCATGTCAATCACGAAGCCGGACACCAACGCCCGAAAATGCCGCCAGAAAATCATGCTGGGGATGGCAATGAGAATCCCGAAGCCGGTGTTGTACAGCGCGGTGGAAATACCATGCGCCAGCGCCAGCGGGTCGGAACTGCCGACGCCCTGCGCGCCGAACATTTCAATCATCCCCACGACCGTACCGAACAAGCCCATCAAAGGGGCGATGGACGCGATGGTGCCCAGGGTGGTGAGGTAGTGTTCCAGATGGTGCGTGACCGCCCGCCCGACTTCCTCGATGGATTCCTTCATGATTTCGCGGGAAGCGTTGCGATTCCTGAGGCCAGCCGCCAGCACCCGACCCAGCGGCGAATGCGTTTCCAGCTCACTCACCAGTTGTTCGGTGACAGTGCCGCTACGAACTTCGCCCAGCACCCGTTGCAACAGACCGGCAGGCACAACGCGATTCCGGCGCAAGGCGATGGCGCGTTCAATAATGAGCGCCACCGCGATGATTGAAGCGAACAACAAAGGCCAGATCGGCCAGCCCGCATCCTTGACGATTGTAAACACGCAACCTCCACTGGGTTCAAATAGGGTTTCAAACAGCGGGCTATTGTACGTCAGGTAGAGGGCAAGGGAGAAATTATGCGAAGACGTTATTAATCCGGCAATCGAATATATCGTGATGGATTTTGGTAGGGCGGTTTCTCCGAAACCGCCGGACGTTAACATCCGGCGCGCTCGGAGAGCACGCCCTACCTAAAGCCTGTGGCAGCATATGGCGTGTTCGATTGTCGGGTTAATCAATCATGTTGCCGATATTTGGCGGTGACGCGCAATTGCCACGGCGTTCGGGTATGCTTTGTTTCCATTCTGTTTGCGCGTGTTCCCCATGTTCCACAACATCCCCATCCGCTACGTCGAACCCGTCTACCGTCCGCCCAGTGAGGCGCAATCCCTGATTTTGCCGCTGACCGACGGTTGTTCGTGGAATCGCTGCACCTTTTGCGAAATGTACACCGCGCCGCAAAAGCGGTTTCGGGCGCGCGACGAAGCGGAAGTGTTGGAGGGGATTCGCGCTTTGGGCGAGCAAGGGGCGGACGTGCGCCGGATTTTTCTGGCGGACGGCGACGCGCTGGCGCTGTCCACCCGCCGCTTGCTCGTCGCGCTGACGGCCATCCGCGAGCATCTGCCGCAGGCGCATCGGGTCTCCAGCTATTGCCTGCCGCGCAATGTGCGAAACAAGAGCGTCGAAGAATTGCGCGAGCTGGCGGACGCGGGGCTGAAACTGGTCTACGTGGGCGCGGAATCGGGCGACGACACGGTGCTCGCCAAAGTAAACAAAGGCGAAACCTTCGCCAGCACGCGGGATGCGCTCTTGAAATTGGGCGCGGCGGGCATCACGCGCTCGGTGATGATTTTGAACGGCTTGGGCGGCAAGGCGTTTTGCAGCGCGCACGCCCAACATTCCGCCGACCTTGCCAACGCCACGCAGCCGGAATTTTTGGCGACGCTGGTGGTCAGCTTTCCTTCAGGCGAAGCCCGTTTCCGCGCCGCCTTCCCGGAGTGGGAGCCGCTGGAAATCCCCGGCTTGCTTGCCGAAATGGAACAATTCCTCGACCGCCTCACCTTGCAACGCACCGTCTTTCGCAGCGACCACGCCTCCAACTGGCTCTCCCTGCGCGGCAACCTGCCGACGGACAAGGCAACTTTATTGGCGCAACTGCGCGCCGCCATCGACCATCCAGAAAACGCGCCCCTGCGCCCCGCATGGGCGAGGGGGTTGTGATGGCAAGGGTTGGTTGATGGTTCGCATGGGAATCGTCCAATGGCGGGTCGCGCTTCGCTTATCCGTTCTACGCTCGCTACGACCCCCCGCGAATGCGGCAAGCGTAGTTTCCCGTAGGGGCACGGCACGCCGTGCCCCTACGGGAAACGGTCGACAATGTCGGGGAATGGGCGGATTACCTGTAGGGGCACGGCGTGCCGTGCCCTATGACGGCAAGATGTTTGCGTAGCGCCGACATCCGTAGGGTGGCAGCGGGTTTCGACGAAGCGCAGCGACGGCAAAAGCGAAGCGCCTTCCACCATTCGGCGATTCAGCGCGAAATCACGCCTGAACAAGCTGAACCATACCCCACAAGGGGCAAGGGCTGATTCGATCAGCTTCGCCGTTACAAAGCCTGTCTTCGGCATTCATGCGATTGCCCTGATGTTTCAGGTTTTTCCGTTGCTCCGAGCTTTTCAAGCATCGCCTGCCGATAGGATTCCGGCACGCGCATGGCGTGACCACGCGCGGACTCCAGCGTTAAATCCAATGCCAGAATGCGCGCGCGCAAGCGGCGTTGCTCCGCTTCGTTAGCGGTTTGCGCCAACTCATGCCGGAGGGTACGCAGGTGGCGCAGGGATTCTACGGCGGGCGGGGTGAGACCCGCGTTTTTCAAAATGCGATTGGCGACACGGTGTTCTTCAGGGGTGAGCAGGTCATCCTCCATCAAGAGCGGCGCGCCCTGACCGGGCAGGTTGTTGAATTCACCCCGCGCGGAAGCATCCTTGATGCGTTGTTCGACCAGCGTATCCAAAAGGCTCATGTGTGCGCTATCCCGAAGTTTGTTGTTCTACCCACATGCCGCCGCTGATGCGTTCTTGACCTGCGAGGTCGCGCCAGGTGTGTACTTGTGTGAAACCGGCGGCGGTGAGGAGCCTGCGGGCGGATTCGCCCTGATCGTAGCCGTGCTCGAACAGCAGCCAGCCGTTGGGTTCGAGATGGTGGGGGGCTGCGGCGGTGATGGCGTGGATGGCGGTGAGACCGTCGGCTTCGTCGGTGAGGGCGATGCGGGGTTCGTGACGCAGACCATCGCCCGCGAGGTGCGGGTCGGCGGCGGGGATGTAGGGTGGGTTGGCGACGATGAGGTGAAAACGCTCGTCCGCCAGCGCGGAAAACCAGTCGCTGTGCAAAAAACGCACACGGGCATTCAGGCGGGTGGCGTTTTCCTCTGCAACGGCGAGGGCAGTGGGGGAAAGGTCACAGGCGGTGACTTGCGCGGCGGGGAATTCCAACGCCAGACTGATGGCGATGACGCCAGCGCCGGTGCCCAGATCCAGAATTTTGTGGGGATTTTCTCCCCTCTCTCCTTGTGGGAGAGGGGAGAAAACAGCGCTCCCCCTGCCCAAATCCGCAAGTTTCACGAGCGCCACGTCGACCAGTTCTTCGGTTTCCGGTCTGGGGGTCAGGGTGGCGGGGGTGACTTTGAAGGGGCGGGCGCGAAAGTGGGTTTCGCCTGTGAGGTAGGCCAAGGGTTCTCCGGCGACGCGGCGGCGCAGAAGTTCTTGCAGGGTTTGGGCGGCTTGCTCGTCCAAAGGGGTGCCGGGACGGCAAATCAGATCGGTACGTGAGAAACCGGTCACATGTTGCAGGAGCAGACGGGCGTCCAGCGTGTCAATCTGCTGGCGGGCGGTTTTGAGCCAGTCGCTGACGGTTTTTATGGTGGGTGGCTGCATGGTATTGCCAGTCCTGGATCAGGTGGGGGTTACTCCCCCGACAGCGCGGCGAGTAGCGCCATCTGGTGTTCAGTGGCGAGGGCGTCCAGCGTTTCGTCCAGGTCGCCATCCATGATGGCGGCGATTTTGTAGAGCGTCAGGTTGATGCGGTGGTCGGTGACGCGACCTTGCGGGAAGTTGTAGGTGCGGATGCGCTCGGAGCGGTCGCCGCTGCCGACCAGACTTTTGCGGGTGGCGGCTTCTTTTGCCTGTTGTTCGCGCAGTTGCACATCCTTGATGCGCGCCGCCAGCACGCGCAAGGCGGATGCCTTGTTCTGGTGTTGCGAGCGTCCGTCCTGACATTCGGCGACGATGCCGGTGGGCAGGTGGGTGACGCGCACGGCGGAGTCGGTTTTGTTGATGTGTTGCCCGCCCGCGCCGGAGGCGCGGAAGGTGTCGATGCGGAGTTCGGCGGGATTCAGTTGCACCTCTTCCACTTCGTGGGCTTCGGGCATGATGGCGACGGTGCAGGCGGAGGTGTGGATGCGCCCTTGCGTTTCGGTTTCCGGCACACGCTGTACGCGGTGCGCGCCGGATTCAAATTTGAGCCTTGAGTAGACGCCGTTGCCAACCACGCGACAGATGATTTCACGGTAGCCGCCCAATTCGGATTCGTTCGCCGAGAGCGTTTCGACTTGCCAGCGTCGCCGTTCGGCGTAGCGGGTGTACATGCGAAAGAGTTCGCCCGCGAACAGGGCGGATTCGTCGCCGCCCGTGCCGGCGCGGATTTCCAACAGAATGTTGCGTTCGTCGTCGGGGTCGCGGGGCAGGAGCAGTTTTTGTAATTCCAGTTCCAGTTCCGGCAGTTTTTGTTTCAGGGTCGCCATTTCTTCTTCGGCAAAGGCGCGCATTTCCGGCTCGGCTTGCATTTCTTCGGCCTGGCGCAGGTCGGCTTCGGTCTGGCGATAGTCGGCGTAGAGCCGCGCCGCCGATTCGATTTCGGCGCGTTCGCAGGAGAGGCGGCGCAGTTCGTTCGCGTCTTTCGCGGTTTCGCCGCTGGCGAGCAGGGCATCGACTTCTTCCAGGCGAAAGGCGATGCGTTCGAGTTTTTGGCGGATGCTGGCTTTCATTGTTTTTTGATGCGATACAACGCGACTTCGGCGTTCAGATTGGGGTCGTCCTCAACTGGCTGTCCTTTGGCAAAGGCGCGGCGTTCGCGGATTTCGATGCCTTCGTCGGCGCACAGGGCTTCAAAGTCGGCGATGGTGAAAAAGCGCACATTGGGCGAGTTGAACCACTGGTAGGGCAGGTGACGGGAAACGGGCATTCGTCCGGCGGCGATGGCTTCGCGGTGCGGCTTGTAGCCGAAATTGGGAAAGGAGACCACGGCTTCGCGCCCGACGCGCAGCATTTCCTGCATGATCGGCACGGTCTGGCGCACGGTTTGCAGCGACAGGGACATGATGACGTGCTCGAACGAGGCGTCTTCAAATCCGGATAAGCCCTGTTCCAGATTGAATTGCAAAACATTGACCCCCCGCCGGATGCAGGCGACCACGTTATCCGGGTCAAGCTCCACGCCGTAGCCGTCGATTTGCCGGGTCTGCTGCAAAAAGGCGAGCAACGCGCCATCGCCGCAGCCCAGGTCAAGCACCCGTTCGCCAGGGTTAATCCAGCGGGCGATGTGCTCGAAATCGAACCGCCCATCCATGCGGGTGTGCGCGCTGCTCATAACAGAATCCCTTCAAGATAGGCGCTCAAAGCGGCGTGGTAATGCGGGGTCGCCAGCAAAAAGGAATCGTGTCCGGCGTCGCAGTCGATTTCCGCGTAGCTGACGTTGCGCCCGTTGTGCAGCAGGGCGTAGACGATTTCGCGGCTTCTTTCCGGCGCGAAACGCCAGTCTGTCGTGAACGAGGCGACAAAAAAATCCGCCTTGGCGCGCGCCAGCGCCGCGTTCAGATTGCCGTCGTAGTCAAAGGACGGGTCGAAATAATCCAGCGCCTTGGTTGCCAGCAGGTAGGTGTTGGCGTCGAAGGTTTCGGCGAATTTGTCGCCCTGGTGACGCAGGTAGGATTCGATTTCAAATTCCACGTCGTAATTGAAATGATGCTTGCCGTGCCGCATCCGGCGACCGAATTTTTCCGCCATCTGGTCATCGGAGAGATAGGTGATGTGCCCGACCATGCGCGCCAGCCGCAAGCCGCTTTTGGGCAGAACACGTCCGTTGCTGTCGTATTCGTAAAAGTGCCCGCCGTTAAAATCGGGGTCGCTCATGATGGCTTGCCGCGCCACTTCGTTAAAGGCGATGTTTTGCGCGGAGAGGCGCGGGGTCGAGGCGATGACCATGCTGTGCCGGATGCGTTCGGGGTATGCCAGCGCCCATTGCAAGGCCTGCATTCCGCCTAACGAGCCGCCGATGACCGCAGCCCAGGCGTCGATGCCGAGATGGTCGGTGAGCCTGGCCTGCGCGAGAATCCAGTCTTCCACCGTGACCAGCGGAAAATCCGCGCCGTAGGGTTTACCCGTCGCCGGATTCAGCGAGCGGGGTCCGGTCGAACCGTGACAGCCGCCCAGATTATTCACGCCGACCACGAAAAAACGGCGGGTATCCAGCGGCTTGCCGGGGCCGATGAGGTTATCCCACCAACCTGTGCTGTGCTTTTGGTCGTTGGCGTCGTAGTAGCCCGCGACGTGATGGTTGCCGGAGAGCGCGTGGCAAACCAGCACCGCGTTGCTGCGCGCGGCGTTGAGTTGCCCGTAGGTTTCGTAGGCGAGCGTAAACTCCGGCAGACGGGCGCCGCTTTTTAAGGTCAGCGGCTCGCTGAAGCTGACCGTCTGCGGCGCGACAAGACCAACGGATTGTGGATGTTTCATGGTGTTTCCCAAACAGACAAAAACCCGGTCGGCGCGTCGTAACAATGCAAAAGCGCGGTGACCGGGTTCGTCGCCTCGCTTTAGCGAAATTTATAACGCGCCGGCAAGCTGAGTTCAAAACGGCGCAAAGGTGGCAACAGTAAGGGCGGGGCGAGGGAAAGTCAAGATGGGCAGGGCAATCGCATGAATGCTAATGAAATCACCAATACCGCTTTTCGTGAGGCACGGCTGTAGGGGCACGGCGCGCCGTGCCCCTACTCCCCTTGTGGGAGAGGGCTGGGGAGAGGGGGGGCAGCGATTCAGCACGGAATTACGCTTGCACATGCTGAACCATACCCCTCTTCCGCGCTTTTACGTAAATTCGCGGGGCACCTCGCCTCCGCGCCCCGCCCAATTCCTTGCATGGAATTGGGCGTTCGACGGCTCGAAGCATTCGCTTCGAGAATTCCCGTCTCACCCCACAAGGGGAGAAGGGTGATTTCAGCATTCATGCGATTGCCCTGAGATGGGGCGAACATGACACCACGAAAAAGATGCTCCCTGTCTGTACAAAAAGAAAGGGCGAGTATCACCCGCCCCTTGTCAATACCATTCTTCGTGATCAGATCATCGACGGCTCAAACGCCCAAACCGAGCCAATTACCTGAATCAAGGCATCATTGGCATCCAGTTCATTTGTCGGCGTTGCGTGGTTTGCCATTGCGCTCACCAGATCCTGTACCTTGTTATCGGTCAGTACATAGCCATCGCGGGTTTGGAGTTGTTCAATTCGATACGCTCCGGCATTGCCGGTGTACCAGTTATTAAGGGTGATTTTATCGGTTGTTCCAAGCAGGCTGACTTCCAGATTATTGCCACTCTTTTTGAACCAGAGTTGTTCAATGGCAATGTTTTCACCAAAGGCGAGGGTATCGGTATTACCGCTGGCAGTATCGTAGTCGTAAATAACATCCTGACCATCGCCCTTGTTAAAGCGGTAGAGGTCGTCGCCTTTACCCCCTTCCAGGCGATCATTGCCCTTGCCGCCTTCAAGAATGTCATTCCCCGCTTCGCCATACAGCGTGTCGTTGCCTTCGTTGCCCCATACGGTGTCATTGCCGTCTCCGGCGCGGATAGTATCGTTCCCTGCCAGACCATCAATGAGTTCGTCCAGATTCGTAAAGGTGAGCGTGTCATTGCCCGTGGTGAGTT